>NZ_OW485601.1:6282500-6482810 GCF_937425535.1 Rhodovastum atsumiense | reverse complement strand
GGATCGCGGCATTGAGTTGCCGCATCCAGGCATTGAAGATCAACGGTTGCGGCAGGTTCAGCCGGGTCTGCCCGTCCCATTCGGCCAGCAGCGCCAGCGCCGCCCGGGGCAGCCCGTCCGGGACGGCCACCGCGCGCAACCGCGGCAGCAGGTCGCGCGCCACCAGATCGACCGTGTCCACCTGCATGGCCGCCAGATCGGCCTGCGTCCGTGTGTCCCCCTGGTCCAGCAACGCCTGGATGCGCCGGGCACGCGCGTCGTCGAACCAGTCCCGGCCGAGGAAGACCGGGAAGTCGGCGGGTGCGATTCGCTCGTTGGCGTTGGCCAGCCATCCGGCTGCCGGGGCCACCTGATGCGGCAACTGCGCCCCGCTGGCGAAGCCGGCCCAGTCGTAGTGGCCCTCCGCGCCGGGCACCGGCCGGGCGCCGTCGCCGGCGCGGCGCAGCGGCACCCGCCCGGTCACGAACAGCCCGATTCCCTGCCGGTCCGCCACCATCAGGTTCTGGACGGGGGAGGTGATCGCCGCTGCTGCCGCGCCGGCATCGGCGACGCTTCGCGCCCGGTTGAGCGCCAGCAGCCCCGCCGCCGCGGTGTCGCCGGGGGCGAGATTGGCGGCCGCCAGGGCCAGCACCGCGCCCGTCGGCCCGACCAGGTCGCTGATCACCGGCCCGTGCCGGGTCTCGCGCACACTCAGCACCTCGTCGGGGCCGCCGCGGACCTGGATATGCTCCTCGCGGACCTCGTAGGGGCGGGGGCCCTCGGGCGTCAGATAGCTCTCCGGACCGGCCGGGGTCTCGATGAACAGGTCCTGGGTATCGGCGCCGGTGGTGGTGAAGCTCCAGGCGATCCGGTCGTTCTGGCCGATCACCACGAACGGCACCCCGGGCGCGGTGGCGCCGGACAGCGTTCCCGTCGGCGTTTCCAGCCGGGCCAGGTACCAGATGCCGGGCAGCCCGAAGCCCAGATGCGGATCCCCCGCCAGCAGCGGCGCCCCGGTGGCGCTGCGCCCCGCATCGACCGCCCAGGCATTGCTCGCCGTCTGCGGCAGGGTGAACGGGGCGGGGAAGGCCGGCAGCACCGCCGCGAGTCGGGTCGCCGCTTCGCCGAGCCCGGGGGAAGCCTCCGCCTGCTGCTGCAGCGGCGGGCCCGGCCACAGCGCCGCGAGGCTCGCCGGCGGCAGCTTCTCCGCCAGTGCCAGCCGGGCCAGCTCGGTCCGCCAGTTGCCGGACAGCCAGAGCGACATGGTCTTGCCCCAGAGCAGGCTGTCCACCGCCGTCCAGGGCGCCGGCGCGCCGGTAAGCAGGAATTCCGGCGCCGCGAAGCGTCCCCGCAGGCCGATCCAGGCATTCACCCCGTTGGCATAGGCTTCCAGCATCGCCCGGGTGTCGGCGGGCAGGGCGGCGAGGTCGGCATGGGCACGCCGGCGCAGGCCGAGGGTGCGGGTCATGCGGTCCATCGGCAGCACCGCCGGGCCGGCCAGGGCGGCGAGCTCGCCCGAGGCCGCCCGCCGCATCAGGTCCATCTGCGCCATGCGCTCGCGCGCGTGCAGGAAGCCCAGCGCCGCCGCGACATCGGTTTCCGAGCCGGCGCGCACCCGGGGAATGCCGTCGGGATCGATCACCACCTCCACCGGGGCGGCGAGGCCGGGGAGGTCGGCCCGCAGGTCGCCTCCCGGCAAGGTGAGCCACAGCGCGCCGGCGAGTCCGATCCCCGCCAGCAGCACCAGTACGACGACCACCCCGAGCAATGCCCGGCCGATACGGAGGATGCGACGCATGCAGCACAGGTAGCGATGCGATGCGGTCCATGAAAGGGTGAACACCCGTCCGCATCGCTCGCGGCGATGCTATATGGCTGCGACGGTCGGCCGGACCTCAACCAACGCCGGCTGCCCGGGAGGCGCGACCAATCATGTGGCTGTTCACCACCTTCGGCTTCTTCAGCATCGTCGAGAAAGGAGAGGACCGCGGGACGGGCATGGTCACCGTACGGGCGCGCGTCCGCGGCGACCTTGAGGCGCTGCGGCTGCGATACCTGCCCACCCTTGGGGAGATCGTCGAGACCCCGGAGCGTGATTACGGCTGCCGGGCGCGCGTCCCCAAGGAGGATCTCGCCGGCGCGGTCGGCCGGATCACGATGGATATCGATTACACCAATTTCAAGGGCGAGGTGGCGATGCGCATGGGCTATGCGCGCGAGCAGATCTATCACGAGGTCTGGGAGACCCTGTTCGCCCTGCAGCCCCCCGTCGCCACGGAATCCCGGCGCGGCTGAACCGCGCCTGGCCCGCCGCGTCGCCTGGTCCGGTGCCCCACCGCGGCGATGATGCGGCGGGCGGTTCATTGTGGCGCCGCAATGCCCATATCGGTGCCAGGTTGACCGTTTGCCGGTGACGAGGGCCGTCGCGGCCGGTCATTATTGCGATATCGAACCAGCAACGGACTCGCAGATGAAAATTTCCGTGATCGGCATGGGCGCGGTCGGCACCGAAGTGGTCGCCCATTTGCTGAACAGCTCCGTGGCCAGCGAGATCGTGGCGGTCGATCAGGTGCAGGCCAAGGCTCAGGCCGAGATCTGGGATTTCGCCCATACCACGTCGTTCATCTATGCCAGGAATCCGCGTCTGATCGCCGGTGACTACGCCGACACCGCGGGCAGCGACATCGTGGTGATCACCGCCGGCGCCCAGTTGAAGCAGGGCGAGACCCGCGATTCCCTGGTCGGGATCAACACCCGTGTCATCCGCGACATCATCGCGCGGGTCGAGGCGGCATCGCCGGATGCCATCGTGCTGATGGTCACCAATCCGGTCGACGTGATGACCCAGGTGGCGTTGCGGCATTCCGCCTATCCCAAGTCGCGGCTGATCAGCCTGGGCACGATCATCGACACGGCGCGCTTCATGCGCATCGTCAGCGACCATGTCGGCATCGATCCGAAGAACATCTTCGGCTACGTGCTCGGCGATCACAGCCACACGGGATTCATCCCCTGGAGCCTGTGCAATGTCTGCGGGCTCGATGTCGATGCCTATTGCGAGCTGAACGGGTTGCCGCCGCTCGACCGCATGGCGGTGCGCCAGAGCGTGCTGCAGATCGGGCTCGACATCTTCGCCGGCAAGGGCAACACCAATCACGGCATCGCCGCCAGCGTGTTCCGGATCATCCGCGCGATCAGCGGCAACGAGCGCTCGGTGCTGCCGGTGGGCACGCTGCTGCAAGGCGAGTACGGCGTCGACGGGGCGGTGATGAGCGTGCCCTGCGTGGTCGGCCGCAGCGGGGTGCAGCGCATCGTCGCCTGCCGCTTCACGCCGCAGGAGCAGACGGCGTTCGAGGCGTCGCACGCCCATGTCCGGGAATTGCTGGCGCTGGCCGGGCTGTAGCGCCGGCCGGCTACGATCCCGGCGGCACCGTGAAGCAATCCATGCCTGCGCGCAGCAATCGCGCGCAGGCCGTGCTGGCGTCCTCGGCCGACAGGCCCAGCAGCCGGGCGCGGTACAGCGTGCCGCCCCGTTCCACCACCGTGATGCTGGGTTGCGCGCCAGCCAGCATGGTGCCGCCGCGGGCGCGCGCGGCCGCGAGCGCGGCGCGGGAATTGGTCGCATCGGGATAGGCGCCGACCTGGATCCCCCAGCCGCCCGGCCGCGTCGCCGCTGCCGCGACCGGCATCAGCATGGCCATCGGTTGCGCCGGCGGCCGCATGCTCTCCTGCGGGACGGCCGGTGCCGCGAGCGAGGCGCTTTCGTAGATCCGGCTGGGGGGCCGGTCCGTGGCCACGCCTTGCCATCCCCCCGGTGCCGTCAACACCCCCGTCGGCGCGTCGCGGGTGACCAGGCCGCCGCCATCGAAGGCGCGGCTGGCCGGATCGTCGTCGATGGCGGCCGGCTGGGCGAAGGCACCGTATTGCTGCCCGACCACGCCGCCCCCTGCATAGGCACGGTCCGGATCGGGTGACAGGGTGGCATATTGCTGCCCGACCATGCCGCCGCCCGCATAGGCGCGGTCCGCATCGGTGCCACCGTTCCGTCGGCGCGTCGATGCCGTCGCCACCGTGGCCCCGCCGGCATAGGCGGCCAGCGGGCCCGTCATCGCCACCTCGGTTCCCAGGCGCGGCGCCACCCGGGAGAGATAGTTCACCGTCTCGTCCGGCAGCCATCCGCTGCCCGCCAGATAGGACTCGACCCGCTCGGGGCCGGCATTGTAGGCGGCCAGGAAGGCGGGGGCGCCGTAACGGTCGTACATCTCGCGGATATAGGCGGTGCCCGCCAGGATGTTGTCGCGCGGCTCATAGGGGTCGCTGCCGAGCCCATAGCGGCGCCGCAGCATGTCGTAGGTGCCGGGCATGACCTGCATCAACCCCATCGCCCCGGCCGACGAGGTGATCAGCGAGCCATCCGATTCATACAGCCGGAAACTGCTTTCCTGCCGCATGACTTCCCGGATCCAGCGTTCCGGCACGGCGAAACGCGTGGCGGCCTCGCGGATATAGGGGCCCCAGGGATCGTCGCGCGTGCCTGGCACCGGGTAGCTGACCGCCGCGCGGGAGCGATAGCTGCGGGCCTCGGCGCGGGATGCGGTGAGGTCGTAGCCATAATCACCGTTGCCGTCGTAGCCGCGGCGGCCATCCCAGCGGGCGTAGCCGCCGCCGCTGCAACCGGCGCAGACCGACAGCAGCACCAGCAGCAGCGCCGGCCGGGCCAGCGACCATTCACCGCAGGCTGTTGGAACACCACGGCGATTGCCGCGGTGGAGGAACGGCAGAAGGGGGGACACCACTGGCGCAACCCGTGCAGGACACGACGCGCGAGCCTGCCGGATCGCGGGCCGGTTTGACAAACTTAAAGCGAGTTCATCCGTTATTCCTAAATCGTAATCGTGGTGATGCGTTTGATCTGCCTTGCGTCCGATCACCGTGGCATCCGATCGGTTCTGGTCTTTTCCCCGGGCCGATGGGAAGCTGGCGCGATGGACGACATGCTCGCCGAAACGCTTGCCGGGTGGCGCCGGCATCTTCATGCCCATCCCGAATTATCTCAGCACGAGAAGGCAACCTCGGCCTTCGTTTGCGCCCGGCTCGATGAACTGGGCATTCCCTATGTTGCCGGGATCGGCGGCCATGGCGTGGTCGCCACGCTCAGCCGCGGCAGTTCGAATCGCAGCGTCGGCCTGCGCGCCGACATGGACGCCCTGCCGGTCACCGAGGCGACCGGCGTGCCCTATGCCTCGACCTGTCCTGGCGTCATGCATGCCTGCGGCCATGATGGCCATACCGTGAGCCTGCTCGGGGCCGCCGCGCTGCTGCTGCGCGATCCCGACTGGACCGGTACCGTGCAACTGGTGTTCCAGCCGGCCGAGGAAGGCTATGGCGGCGCGCAGGGGATGCTGGATGACGGCCTGCTGCAGCGTTTTCCGATGGAGCGCGTGTTCGCCTACCACAACTGGCCGGGCCTGCCCGCCGGCACGGTGGCGGTGCATGACGGCCCGGTGATGGCCGGGGCGGCGCGGTTGGGCATCACGTTGGAAGGCCATGCCGGCCATGCGGGCATGCCGCACCTCGCGCGCGATCCGATGCTGGCGGCCGGGCATCTGGTGGTGGCGCTGCAATCCGTGGTTTCGCGCAACATCGATCCGCTGGAATCGGCGGTGGTGTCGATCTGCACGGTGGATGGCGGCAATGCGGCCAACCAGATCCCCTCGCGCGTGAACATGAACGGCACCATCCGCACCTTCCGCCCGCATGTGCGGGCGCAGGTGGATGCGGCGATCGCGCGGGTGGTGAACGGCATCGCGGCGACCTTCGGCATGCAGGCGACGCTCGACTGCCCGCCGGGGATCGAGGCCACGGTCAATCACCCCGCCGAGGTCGAGATCGCCGCCGCGGTGGTGCGCGAGGCCGGTTTCCCGCTCCGGCGTGACCTGCCGCCGGCGATGACGGGGGAGGATTTCGGCCTGTTCCTGAAGCAGCGCCCCGGGGCCTTCCTGTGGATCGGCAACGGTCCGTCCGACAATGGCCGCGAACTGCACAATCCCGCCTACGACTTCAACGATGCCATTCTGCCCGTGGCCGCCACCACGCTCGCCGGCATCGCCCGTCGCGCGCTACAGGCCGGGGCATAGGCGCGCGGCGCCCGGGCTGCGGCACGGGCGGAATTCGGGGGCGGGGCAGGCGGCGACCAGTCGTCCCGACAGGCCGCCCGCCTGCGCCAGCCCTCCCTGCACCAGCCCCCCTTGTACCAGCATCGTGCGGGTCCGGGCCCGCAGCAGGCTGAACATCGCCTGCCAGGTTCCCGGCAGCACCGGTCGGACCGGGGCATCCTCCATCGGCGCGTCGTTGCGCCAGACGAGGTAGTCGGTCCACGATTCACGTTGCACGGCGCGGCCGGCGGGGATGCGGAGGGTCCGCTCCAGACGTAAATGCCGGCCGTCCGGGACGGCGCTGACCCGCGTCGCCATCCGGCTGCCGTCCTCGCCACGCCAGGACAGCGTTTCCAACGCCACGAGTCGGCCGGGGGCGGCGACGGCCAGAAGGTCACGAATGGCTTCCGGCCGGTCCGCCGCGAAAGCGAGACAGGCGGCCTCGACCCCGCCCAGCGGGAAACGGCACAACACCCGGGCACGCGCGGCCGGGACCCGCAAGCCGGCGATCTCTACCTCCGCCGGGTCGTTGCCGGAGGCGATTCCCATCCGTGGCATCACCGGGAGCAGCGCCGATGCCAGCAGCATCCGTCGCGTCGTTCGCATCCCCCAAGGCTGCCATGGGGGGATGAAAATTCCCTGAAGAATGGCCGCTCCGCAGCAGCAGGCGCCGCGGCTGCCCTGGGGCGGGAACATTCTCCGTTCCACCCGAAACTGTTGGGAAATCCGTGAAAATCAGCCACTATTCACGAATAGTTTGATTTTTGTTCCTAATTCCTGCTAAGGAACATTGCGTATTGTTTACAAATGCCTGAACAAACCATGAAGTTTCGAACGTAATGGAAACATCGAGCCGGTCAGCGGGCATGCACCACCCTTGGACGCCCGGCCAGCGCCCCCGCCACCGCCCCGCCCAGCCCGACCACGCCGAACAGCACGCCGGCCCCTGACCAGTTGCCCATGGCGTCATACAGCACGCCAACCACCAGCGGCCCGCCGGCTGCCAGCGAATAGCCCACGCTCTGGGCCATGCCCGACAGCGCCGCCGCGGCATGATCGTCGCCCGCCCGTTGCACGATCAGCAACAGCGCCAGCGCGAACGCGCCCCCCATGCCGATGCCCAGGCTGATCGCCAGCAGCCATTGCCAGGCCAGCGGTGCTGCCAGCAGCGCCAGGAAACTGCCCGTGCTGAGCAGCATCAGCGCCACGGCGGGCAGGCTCTGCCGGCGCAGCCGCGCGGCCAGCAGCGGCGTCGGCAGGGAGGCCAGGGTCTGTGCCAGGATCGAGACGGAGACCACCAGTCCCGCCGTCACCGCATCGTCGCCGCGGCTGCGCAGGATCGGCGCGAGCCAGCCGAACATGCTGTAGGCCAGCGCCGATTGCAGCCCCATGAACAGCGTGACCTGCCAGGCGAGCGGCTGCCGCCACAGCCCGCCGACCCGTCGCAGCCGGGCTGGCCCGCCGGCAGCGTCGCGGCCGAGCCGGTGGCGCCAGACCAGGCCGGCCACCGCCATCGCCAGCAGCACGGGCACCGCCCAGGATGCCAGGGCGGCGGCCCAGTCGCCGCCGAAGGCCACCCGCAGCGGCGCGGTCACCCCGGCGGCGATGGCCGCGCCCACGCACAGCGCCATGCTGAGTACACCGGTCATCAGTGGCAGCCGTGTCGGGAAGTCGCGCTTGAGCAGCGCCGGCATCAGCACGTTGCCGATTGCGATGCCCGCGCCTGCCAGCAGCGATCCCCCCAGCAGCGGTGCCAGGGACCCGGCGCCGCGCAGCGCCGTGCCCAGGGCGACGATCGCCAGCGCCAGCAGGATGGTGGCCTCGATGCCAAATCGCCGGGCCAGCAGTGGCGCGAACGGACCGAACAGGCCCAGGCACAGCACCGGCGCGGTGGTCAGCACGGACGCCGCGCCGGCCGACACCTGCAGTCCCTGCATGATCTCGTCCAGCACCGGGCCGATGCTCGAGAGCGCGGGGCGGAGGTTGAACCCGATCAGCACCACCGTCACTGCCGCGCCGAGGCCCGAGGCCTTGCCGACAGCTTTCATAGGCCCGTGTGCGCCGCCGCGCTGACGCGCCAATTCCGCAGTGCTGCCTCCCCCCTTTTCCACCGGAGCAGGCTCGTTCGCGGAGGCGGGACTGTCAATCGGCGCCGCCTCTGCTACATGGCTGCGGTATGACCGATGCGAAGACCGCTTCCCGGGCCTGGATGCGCGCGCAAAGCCGCGTCGGGCGACGCACCGCGCTGCCGGTGGTGGCGTTCGGCCTGCTCGGCATCGCCCTGGCGACCGGGCAGGCGGCCTGCGCCGGCGTGGCGCTGCAGACGGCGCTGGCGCCGGCGAGCTCGCCTGTACCTTGGATCGCCCTGGCCGGATTCGCGCTGTTCGCGGTGCTGCGCGCGGGGTTGACCCTGCTCTCCGAGCGGGCGGCCTTCGAGGCCGGCGCCACGGCGCGGCGCCGCCTGCGCACCGATGCGCTGACGCGCCTGCTGGCCGCCGGCCCGGCGTTGCTGCGCGAGCGTCATTCCGGCGAGCTCACCAGCGTGGTGGTGGATCGCATCGAGGCGCTGGACGGCTTGTTCGCGCGTTGGATGCCCGCGGCGACATTGGCCATCGCCGGCCCGGTCCTGATCGTGCTGGTCGCTGCCATCGCCGACTGGAAAGCGGCGCTGGTGCTGGCCGGCGCGGGGCTGCTGGTGCCCTTCGCCATGGCCCTGTCGGGCATCGGCGCGGCGGTCGCGGCCAAGCGCCAGTTCGCCGCGCTGGGCCATTTGCAGGCGCGCTTCCTTGATCGCGTGCGCGGCATCGCCACCATCGTCATGCATGGCCGCGCCGGCGACGAGGCGGTGGCGCTCGGTGCCGCCGCCGACGAACTGCGCCGCCGCACCATGCGGGTGCTGCGGGTGGCGTTCCTGTCCTCGGTGGCGCTCGACCTGGCCATGGCGCTGGCGCTGATCCTGATCGCGCTGCGCTACGGCGCGCAGCTCATGGAAGGGCGGCTGGACAACCCCGGCACGGCCCTGTTCGTGCTGTTGCTGGTGCCGGAGTTCTTCGCGCCGCTGCGCGGTTTCGCCGCCGCCTACCAGGAAAAATTCCATGCCGGCGCCGCTGCCGACGCATTGGTGACGCTGCCTCCGCCGCCGGAGCCCGCCCCCGACCTGCCGGTGCGCACCGTCGAGGCGCGCGGCCTGACCGTTGCCTTCGAGGACGTGCGGCTGACCTGGGACGAGCAGCGCGGCCCGGCGCTGGACGGGCTGTCCTTCCGGGTTCCCGCCGGCGAGATCCTGGTCCTCGCCGGCCCGTCCGGGGCCGGCAAGTCAACGGTGATGGAGATCCTGCTTGGCTTCGTCCGCCCGCAATCCGGCCGGGTGACCTTCAACGGCGCCGATGTCTCCACCCTGGTGCCGCAGGCGCTCGCCCGCATGACCGCCTGGATCGGCCAGCGCCCCATGCTGTTCGCCGGCACGATCCGCGAGAACATTCGCTTCGCCCGCCCCGAGGCGACCGATGCCGAGGTCGACGAAGCAGCCCGGCTCGCCCGGGTCGACAGCTTCGCCGCCACCCTGCCGAAAGGGCTGGACACCGTGGTGGGCGAGGGCGGCTACGGCCTGTCGGGCGGGCAGGCGCAGCGCGTGGCGATCGCGCGCGCCTTTCTCAAGAACGCACCGTTGCTGTTGCTCGACGAACCGACCGTGCATCTTGATCCCGCCACCGAGGCCGAGGTGCTGGAAAGCCTGCGGCGGCTGACGATCGGCCGTACTGTCATCCTGGCGAGCCATTCCTCGGCGGCGCACAGCTTCGGCGGGCGGCGGCTCGACCTGCGCGCCGGGCGGGCCGCGGCGGCGGCGTAAGGAAGGCAAGGGCTCCGCCCTTGACCCGGCAGGGGCCACAAGGCCCCTGCACCCCAGTCTCGCTGCGCGGCGGGATCCAAGGGCAAAGCCCTTGGTGGAGGTCCAGGAGGCGAAGCCTCCTGGTGGGGTTTGGGGCAACGCCCCAAGGATGGCCGTCCCGATTCCACTGCTTCGTGAGCGCTCGATGCCCTGCCAAAGCAGGGCCGTCGCATACATCTGGGAGCATAGTTCGGGAGGCACGACCAGATGACGTCAGACAGCGCCTTTGCACGCCCGCTGCCGGTCACCGGCCGGCCGGCGATCCGCACCCTGACCTTTGCCGATCTGCGCCTGGCGCTGCGGCGGGGCTGGGACGATTTCACGGCCAATCCGACCCATGTGATCTTCCTGTGCGCCATCTACCCGGTGGCTGGCCTGCTGCTTGGCCGCATGGCACTGGAGGATCCGCTGTTGCCGTTGATCTATCCGCTGGTTGCCGGCTTCGCGCTGGTCGGCCCCGTGGCGGCGCTCGGTGTGTACGAGCTCAGCCGGCGTCGTGAGCAGGGACGGGAGTCCACCTGGCGGGATGCGTTCGGGGTGGTCCGCTCGCGCAATATCGGCGGGATCCTGCTGCTCGGCGCGGTGCTGATGGCGATCATGGTCGTGTGGCTGGAAGTGGCCCAGGGATTGTGGAACGCGACCGTCGGCGCGGCCACTGCGAGATCGGTGCTGGATCTGCCGGGAATCGCCTTCGGCTCGGCGCAGGGCTGGATGCTGCTTCTGCTCGGCAACGTGGCTGGTTTCCTGTTCGCGGCCGTGGTGCTGGCGCTCACGGTGGTGTCGTTCCCGCTGCTGCTCGATCGGGACATCCCCGGCGGGGCCGGGGCGCAGGCATCGGTTGCGGTGCAAACCTCGATCGCCGCGGTGCGGGCCAATCCGGTGACGATGGCCGGATGGGGCCTGATCGTGGCGGCGCTTCTGGTGATCGGGTCGATTCCCTTCCTGGTCGGGCTCGCGGTGGTGTTGCCGGTGCTCGGCCATGCCACCTGGCACCTGTACCGCCGGGCGGTGGAAAGCTGAGCCGGGGGAGGAGCCGGGCTCAACCCACGCTCGGCATCGGTTTCCTGCCTTGTTCCGCCTCGCCTTGTCGTTGCCGCAGTTGCATGCGATTCCCAATCGGCCTCGACAGGAGTCGCTGCCATGTCGCCGCTTCGTGGAAGCGTCGTTGCACTGTTCATGCTGGTGGGTTGCGCCGGGTTGGCCGACGCCCAGCCTTACGCGCCACCGGGGTATCCGGGGTCGGGGTATCCGGGGCCGGGCTATCCACCGCCGGGCCGGCCCGGTTATCCGCCGATTCCGTCGCCGCGTCCCGAAATGGTGCCGCCGCCGCCGCCGGGGCGGATGGTCTGGCGTCCCGGCCATTGGATCTGGAATGGCGGCAGTTACGTCTGGATGCCTGGCCAGTACGTGCCGCCACCGCCGCGTCCGGCGCAATGGGTACCCGGCCATTGGGCGATGCGGGGCGGAGCCTGGGTCTGGATGCCGCCGCACTGGCGTTGACCGCCCGCGCCGGCACCGGCTGCAAGCCTCAGGCCAGTTCGACCAGCACCGGTACGTGATCCGACGCCTTCTCCTCGCCACGCTCGGCCCGGTCGGGCGTGGCGGCGGTCAGGCGCTCGGCGAGGGTGGGGGAGAGCAGCACATGGTCGATGCGCAGTCCCAGGTCGCGCGGCCAGGCGCCGGCCTGGTAGTCCCAGAACGTGTAGGCCGGCTCCTCCGGGTGCAGCGCCCGGATGGCGTCGATCAGCCCGGTCCACAGCAGGGCCCGGAACCGCGTCCGGCTTTCCGGACGCACCAGCGCATCATCGGGGCCGAGCGCCCCGCGCGCGAAATCCGCATCCGTCGGGCAGACATTGAAATCGCCGGCGATCAGCAACGGCGTGTCGGTCTCGAGCAGGGCGGCGGCGCGGGCGCGCAGCGCCTCCATCCAGCGCAGCTTGTAGGCGAAGCCCTCCGGGCCGCCGGAATTGCCGTTCGGCAGGTAGATCCCCGCCATGGCCACGCCATCCGTGGTGATCTCGATGTAGCGCGCCTGCGCATCCTCCGCGTCGAGTCCCGGCAGGCGGCGATGCGTCACCTCGAAGGGCACCCGCGCCAGCACGGCCACGCCGTTATAGGCCTTCTGGCCGACCACATCCGCCCGGTAGCCGAGCTGCTCGAAAGCGGCAGTGGGGAAGACGGGGGTCTCGCACTTGATCTCCTGCAGGAACAGGATGTCGGGCTGGCGGCGTTCCAGCCAGCGGCGGACATGACCCTCGCGGGTGCGGATGGAATTGACGTTCCAGGTGGCGACGCGCATGCGCCCGTCTTACGACGGTTTCACGCCCTTCGTCAGGGGTGATCCCCGGCGAAGGGCGCGCATGGCGGCGTTGGCGATCACTCCATCGAAAAACTGGTGCCGCAGCCGCAGGAAGACGTGGCGTTGGGGTTGCGCACGGCGAAATACGACCCCATCAACTCGTCGGTGTAGTCCAGTTCGGCCCCGGCCAGCAGATCCAGGCTGGCCGGGTCGATTACCACCCGTGCCCCGCCTTGTTCCACCACCACGTCGTCCGCGGCGGCCCGATCGAGGTCGAATTTGTACTGGAAACCGTTGCAGCCGCCTGCCAGCACGGCCACACGCATCGCCAGCCCGGAATCCTGGGCAGCGACGATCTCGGCGATGCGCGCAGCGGCGCGCTCGGTCACGCGAAAACTGTCCATGACCGCAAGATGGTGCCGGGTCGCGCGGTTTGAAGACCGCGGCGATCCGGTATAAGCCCCCGCCATGTCCCCCCCTCGTGACCCGGCTCCCTGGGCCGTCCGGAAGGAGAGCTCCCGCGGCCGGCTGCACCCGGAGCCCGAGAGCGCCACGCGCACCCCCTGGCAGCGCGACCGCGACCGGATCATCCACAGCAGCGCCTTCCGCAAGCTGCAGTACAAGACCCAGGTCTTCGTCAATCACGAGGGCGATTTCTACCGCACCCGGCTGACCCACAGCATCGAGGTGGCGCAAATTGCTCGCTCGATCGCCCGCCAGCTCGGGCTGGACGAGGACCTGACCGAGGCGCTGGCGCTGGCGCACGACCTCGGCCACCCGCCCTTCGGCCATGCCGGCGAGGACGCCCTGGCGGCGGCGATGAAGCCCTTCGGCGGCTTCGACCACAACGCCCAGTCGTTGCGCGTGGTCACGCTGATGGAAAGCCGCTACGCCGCTTTCGACGGTCTGAACCTGACCTGGGAGACGCTGGAGGGCCTGGCCAAGCACAACGGGCCGCTGCATCACCCGTCGCCCTACGTCGCCGAGTACGACGCGGTGCATCCCCTGGAACTGGACGGCTATGCGTCGGCCGAGGCACAGGTGGCGGCGCTGGCCGATGACATCGCCTATCATGCCCACGACCTCGATGACGGCTGGCGGGCCGGGTTCTTTGCCCTGGCCGACCTGCAGCATCTGCCGGTGGTGGGGCCGGCACTGGCGGAAGCCGAGCGGGCCAGCCTGGACGTTCCCCCGCCGCGGCTGCGCCACGAGACCATCCGCCGGGTGATCCACCGCATGATCACCGATGTCGTCGGCGAAACCTCCCGCCGGGTCGCGGTGCTCGATCCGGCCAGTGCCGATGACATCCGCCGCGCCAGTGCCCCGGTGGTGGCCTTCACCGCGCCGATGGCGGAAGCCAACCGGGTGATCAAGGAATTCCTGTTCGCCCGCATGTACCGCCACTGGCGCGTCAACCGCATGACCGCGAAGGCGCGCCGGGTGGTGGCCGAGGTGTTCGCGCTGCTGCACGGCCATACCGGCCTGCTGCCGGATGACTGGCGGGCGCGGGCGGGCGAATCGGGTACGGCGCGGGCGGCGGCCACGGTGTGCGACTATCTTGCCGGCATGACCGACCGTTACGCGCGGGACGAGCATCTGCGGCTGACCGACCTGTCGGTGTCCGGCTGAACCAAGTCTTGAGTTAGGATTGTCATGGATCAGAACATCTATGCGGACGTGCGCGCCCGCGTGTTGCAGGCGTTGCAGGCGCAGGTGCCCGATCTGCCGGAAGAGGTGGCGGCGCGCGTCGAGGTGACGCCGCCGCGCGAGGCCGCGCATGGCGACATGGCCACCAATGCCGCGCTGGTCGCCGCCAAGGCGGCGCGCCGCAAGCCGCAGGAGATCGCGGCCGGGCTGGTGGCGGCGCTGCAGGCCGACGACCTGATCGAGGCGGCCTCGGCGGCCGGGCCAGGGTTCGTCAACCTGAAGTTGCAGCCGGAGGCCTGGCGCGCCTTGCTGCCGCGCATCCTGGCCGCGGGCGAATCGTACGGCGACTCCACCGCCGGCACGGCGGTGCGCATCAACGTTGAATACGTCTCGGCCAATCCGACCGGGCCGATGCATATCGGCCATTGCCGCGGCGCCGTGGTCGGCGACGCGCTGGCCAACCTGCTGGCCAAGGTCGGCCATCCCGTCACCAAGGAATTCTACGTCAACGATGCCGGCGGGCAGGTGACGGCGCTGGCCTGGGCAGCCTACTGGCGCTACCTGCAGGCGCTCGGCACGCCGTTGTCGGAGGCGGAATTTTCCGACGAGGTGCCGGGCGGCCTGCAATATCGCGGCGAATACCTGATCCCGGTGGGCGAGGCGCTGAAGGCGCGGTTCGGCGACAGCCTCGCCGCCCCCGGGGCCCGCATCGCCGCCCCCGATCTGTGGCTGGCGACGGTGCGTGACATCGCGCTGGGCATGATGCTGGAGACGATCAGGGACGACCTTGCCGCGCTGGGCGTGCGCCACGACGTCTTCGCCTCCGAGCGCAAGCTGGTGGAATCGGGCGCGGCCGACGCCATGATCGCGGAACTGCGCGCGCGCGGCCTGATCTACGAAGGCGTGCTGGAACCGCCGAAGGGCAAGACCCCGGAAGACTGGGAGCCGCGCGAGCAGACGCTGTTCCGTGCTTCCGATTTCGGCGACGACGTCGACCGGCCGCTGCGCAAGTCCGACGGCAGCGCCACCTATTTCGCCAACGACATCGCCTATCATGCGCAGAAGATCGCGGCCGGCGCCGATGTGCTGATCGACGTGCTCGGCGCCGACCATGGCGGCTACCTGCCGCGCATGCGCGCAGCCGTGCAGGCGATCGGCGGCGCGTCCTTCGAGGTGGTGCTGTGCCAGATCGTGCACGTGCTCAAGGGCGGGCAGCCGCTGCGCATGAGCAAGCGTGCCGGTACCTTCATCACGCTGCGCGACCTGCTCGACGAGGTCGGGCCGGACGCGGTGCGCTTCACCATGCTGACGCGCAAGGCCGACGCCCAGTTCGAGTTCGACATCGACACGGCGGTGGCGCAGACGCGGGAGAACCCGGTCTTCTACGTCCAGTACGCGCATGCCCGCTGCCGCAGCGTGCTGCGGGCCGCGACCGAGATGCTGGGGGAAGCGGCGATCGCCCCGGACAGGCTGGCCGAGGCGGCGCTGGACAGCCTGGGCGCCGATGCGGAACTGGCGCTGATTCGCCGGCTCGGCGGCTGGCCGCGCCTGGTTGAAAGCGCCGCACAGGCGCGCGAGCCGCACAGGATTGCGTTTTTTCTCTATGATCTAGCGGCTGATTTTCATATGCTGTGGAACCGGGGGCGGGACGATGCTGCACTGCGGTTCCTGCAGCCCGACCGGCCTGCCGAGACGCTTGCGCGGCTGGCCCTGGTGGCCGCGACCGCCATTACGATCCGGTCCGGCCTTGCCGTGATGGGGGTCGCCCCCGTCGAGGAAATGCGCTGACACCGCCCTGGACACGTTGGGCGGCGAGGATGGGAGTTGCCACACGGTGCGAGAGGAATTCGACATCCCCGTCGGGCCGAGCCCGAGCTATCGGATCGCCCGCCAGCAGGGCATGGATGCGAACACCAAACGCCTGGTGGTGGCGGCAGGTGGCATTGCCGCGGCCCTGGCGCTCATGGTCGGGGTCTACTCCGTCACCGGGCGCCATCGCAGCGGCGTGCCGGTGATCGAGGCGGACAGCCGGCCGTTGCGCGTCAAGCCCGCCGATCCCGGCGGGCTCGAGATCGCCGGCAAGGATGACATGATCCTGTCCGGCAAGGACGAGGGCCAGACGGCGATGGGGCCGCTGCCGGAAGTGCCGGCACCCCAGGCGCTGAAGGCGCAACAGGCGAAGCTGGTCACGGCGCCAACCGTGTCCCGCCCGGCCGTTGCGACCGCGGTGGCACCCTCGGCGTTGCCGGAGCCGACGGCCCCCGAGCAGAAGCCGGCGCGGATGGCCAGCCGGGAGGCTCCGGCCCCCACGGCCACGCCGAAGGCGGCCCCCCCCGCGGCGGCGGCGAAGCCGGCGTCGGGTCGCACCGAAGTGCAACTGGCGGCGCTGGGGTCACAGGAGGCGGCGATGGCGGAATGGCGCCGCCTGTCCAAGCGCATGCCGGACGTGCTGGCCAGCCGGCAGCCGGCCGTGGTCAAGGCTGAACGTGACGGCCATGTGTACTGGCGCCTGCGCACCGGCGGCTTCGCCGATCTCGAGCAGGCACGGGACTTCTGCGACAAGGTCAAGGCCAAGGGCGGCGGCTGCGCCATCGCCAGCTTCTGACGTGTCAAGGCCAGGGCTTCGCCCTGGACCCGGCATATCGTGGGATAGTGCTGCGCGGCACTCCGCCAAACGTCAGTGTGTCGCGCCCATCGCCACGCGCAGATCGTCTGCGGTTTCACACGCCGCCGTAATGGCCGTTTTCAGGGCCAGTACCAACGTGGGCAGTCCCATGCTGGGTTGACCGGGATGGCGGACCACCTGTTCGGGCAGCCAGGGCAGGTGCAGGAAACCGCCGCGCAGCCCCGGCTGCTCCGTCGCCGCGAGATGCCCGAGCAGGTACAGCGTATGGTTGCACAGATGCGTGCCGGCGGAATTTGACAACTGGGCCGGTATGCCGCTCGCGTGCAGCCGTGCCACCACGGATTTCACGGGGATGGTGGCGAAATAGGCGGCCGGGCCCGTCGCCACCACCGGTGCATCGGTCGGCTGGGCGCCGTCATTGTCGGGCACCCGGAAGTCATTGACGTTGATGGCGACGCGCTCGACCGAGATTTCCGCCCGGCCGCCGGCCTGGCCGGTGGCGATCACCACATCCGGCCGCAACCCTGCGATCGCCGCGCGCAGCGCCGGGCCGGTGCGCGCCAGCGAGACCGGCAGGATCAGTGTATGCAACGCGACACCGGGTGGCGGCGCCGCGGCCAGGCCCTGCACGGCGGCCATGGAGGGGTTCACCGCTTCACCGCCGAACGGCTCGAAGCCGGTGACCAGGACGGTCCGGGTGGACATGTGTGCCATGGCGGCAGAGTAACGCGCGAGGTCGCGCCGGCAAGCGCGCGGACCCACGCGAAGGCGTGCCGGCGCAGGTGTGGCGCCAGGTTCAGCCCGGCAGGAACACCGCGAGCCACACCGCGGCCGGCTCGCACGAGGTGCGGAGGACACGGTGGCGAACATGGGCCGGGATCAGCACCCAGTCGCCGGCCTGCAGGTCCTGCACCGTGCCGTCGGCATATTCCAGGGCGGCCGCCCCCTGCAGCAGCGCCACCCATTCCGGCTGGTCCTGGTCGTACCAGAACCCCGCCGGGCTGGCCTGCCCGCGCGAGACGATGCGCTCCACCCGCGCCGCGCCGGCGGTGGCGAGGGTGTGGACCTGCTCTTCCGACAGCTCCGGCGGGATGGCGGCGAGCAGGTTGCCCGAACGGATCAGGGTCATGGCGGATCGATGGCAAAGCGCCTGAGGTCGTCAAGCGCGCAATGACGCAGCGCGCCTTCGTGGGTCGCGCGCAACACCACCTGCGGGGCGTGTCCGGCTTCCAGGGCCTCTTGCCAGCGCGGCGCGCACAGGCACCAGCGGTCGCCGGGCTTCAGCCCGGGAAAGCCGAAGCTGGGCGCGGGGGTGGAGAGGTCGTTGCCGACCTGGCGGCTGAAGGCGAGGAACTCTGCTGTCATCACCGCGCAGACGGTGTGGCTGCCGACATCCTGCGCGCTGGTGTCGCAGCAACCATTGCGAAAAAAGCCGGTGAGCGGCGTCGTCGAGCACGGCTCGAGCGGGCCGCCCAGCACGTTGCGCGACGGTCGCCGGCGGCCGCTGCCGCGTCCGGTATCGTCGAATGGCATGTCTTCCCCTTTTCCTCCTGTGCCGGGGCGAGTGTAGCGCAGACCTCGGCGGGTCTGCCGCAGATGCCGCCCGACTCAAGGATTGAAATCGATTTCAGTCATTGTTCGCCTGTGCGGCTCGTCCTGCTCTTGCCGGAGGCCGGTGGGCTGCCGGCAAATCGGATCGCGGAATTTTCCGGGCTCATTTTTTGAAATTTGATTTGATTCTACAACATTTTCCGACCTTGCAGACAGGCTCTGCCGATTCGGTGCACGCCGGTTTCATGGGGTGGGCAATTGCCGCGCGTCGCCTTGCACGGGCGCCTCGCCTTGGTACGGAATCGTAATATCGCAATATAATAGAGCGATGCCGAAGCTGCGCGGCCTGCGACCGACCGTTTCACCTCGCAGATGCAGCATGTGAATGGCGTGAATTCCGCGCTGCCTTCCTCCCCCGGCCGCGCCCAGCGAGGGGCCCTATGCGCATGGCGGCTTTGCGTACAATGGCGGCGCTCACTGCAGCGATCGCGCGAGTGCAGTGCGGGATCAGGCTGATAGGCGCTGACGGGTGAGTGTTCAACCAGCGTGAGTGGTGCGGGTACCGCTGGTAACGCGACCCTGAAGCCGATTAGCTGAACCGTTGCCAGCACAGCGGAGAAAGCGGCGTTGCGGTCGTGCCGGGCTGGGGCTACGCTGTGGCGATCACGGCACATGCCCCGGGCCGTGCAGCACAGGCTGCGGACGCCGAGGCTGGCGCCGACAACGAACACCACGCGCCGTCGCGACCATCACGTGTTTGCGACAAGTCGGGGGCTCGAATGCACAGGCTGTGCTTGCCGCCGGACTCATTGCGGTATAAACCCACACGGCTGTTTGCCCCGCAGTACACCGTGAGCGTCGCCTTGCAACTGCTCGCGTGGAAATAAATAACATTAACCCGGACGCGGCAAATGAATGCGAAATACCCCGGTATCCCGAGCGTAATCCATGGTAACGGGGCAGTTGCCCAGGTCATGGGACATGTCTGTGGCGGTGTCATCGGTTATCCGATCACGCCATCGACGGAAATTTCCGAGATCTACGAGGCATTCCGCTCGGGTGGCGGTTGCAATGTCTGGGGAAAACACCCGTTTTTCTTCGAACCCGAAGGCGAGCATTCGGCGCAAAGCGGCGCGCTCGGCGCGGCGCTGACCGGCGGGAAATACGTCTCCAACGCCTCCTCCAGCCAGGGCATCCTGTACGGGCTGGAATCGCACTACGTCACCGTCGGCAAGAAGGTCGGCGGCTTCGTGCTGCAGGTCGCGGCCCGCGTCGTCTCCAAGCACTCGCTGAACGTGATGGCGGGGCATGACGACGTCTATGCGCTGCTGTCCTCGGGCTACACCATCCTGTTCGGCAGCAATCCGCAGGAGGCCGCCGACCTCGCGGCGATTTCCTACAAGGTCAGCGCGACGTCGTTGATCCCTGTGGCCAATGCCATGGACGGCTTCGCCACCAGCCACATGCTGAGCGAAGCGCTGATGCCCGAGCCCGACCTGCTGCGCGAATTCCTCGGCGATCCCGCCGGGCGCATCAAGTCGCCGACGGTGGCGCAGGAAATCCTGTTCGGCGCCAAGGGCCGGGTGTTCCAGCTCAAGCAGTACCTGGCGCGTCACGAGGGCGATTTCGTGCCCTCCGCGCTGGCGCAACTGCGCGCGTGGCTCGATGAGAACGCCGAGGCGATCGAGCCCGACAACGCGGGCGAACTGGTCGCGCGCACGCTCTCCTGGGTGCCCGAGGAACTGCATGGCCAGTGGCGCCGGCAGTGGACCAATGCCTTCGAGAAGGGCACGCGCCAGCGCGTTCCCGCGCTGGTGGACGTGCACAATCCCGGCCTGACCGGCGGCGTGCAGAACCAGCCCGACTTCCAGGCCGGCTCGGTCGACCACCGCACCCATTTCGTCAGCGAAGTGCCGCGCTTCGTGCGCGAGGCGATGGCCGAATACGCCGAGCTGACCGGGCGCGAATACAAGCCGGTCATGAGCTTCCTGGCCGAGGATGCCGAGTACGTGGTGGTCGGCCTCGGCTCGGTGACCGATGACGCCGAGGCGGTGGCCGCGCATCTGCGCAAGCAGGGCAAGAAGGTCGGCGTCGTCTCCGTCAAGCTGCTGCAGCCCTTCCCGGAAGCCGAGCTGGTGTCGGTCCTGAAGGGCAAGAAGGCGGTCACGGTGCTGGAACGCTCCGACGTCACGGCGCTGACCGGGCTGGTGACGCAGGCGCTGTTCAAGGCACGCGAGAACGCCCAGGGCGCCCGCCATGCCGGCATCCCGCCGATCGAGGTGCTGCCGCGCATCACCACCGCGATCTTCGGCCTCGGCGCGCATGACCTGCAGCCGCGCCACTTGGTCGCCGCCTTCAAGAACATGGAAAGCGAGAAGGCGTCTCCGTTCGTCTATCTCGGCTCGCAGTTCTTCTCCAAGAATCCGACGCCGCGCATGGCGGACCTGCAGGCGCGGCTGAAGGCGGCCTATCCCGAGACCGAGTTCATGGCGCTCGAGACCGAGCCGAACCCGGATCTGCTGCCGGAAGGCGCCTTCCGCATCCGCTTCCACTCGATCGGCGGCTACGGCACCATCGCCTCGGGCAAGCTGCTGACCGACATTCTGGCCGGCGCGCTCAACCTGCATTCGAAGTCGGCGCCGAAATACGGCTCGGAGAAGAGCGGCGCGCCCACCAACTACTACATCACGCTCAGCCCGGAGACGGTGAAGATCACCAACGCCGAGCTGGAAGATGTCGAGATCGTTATCTCGCCCGACCACAAGGTGTTCGCCCATTCCAACCCACTGCGCGGGCTGGCGTCGGGCGGGACCTTCATCCTGCAGACGCATCTCTCGGCCGAGGAAGTGTGGCAGGAGCTGCCGGCCTCGGCGCGCAAGGCGATCCGCGAGAGGCGCATCAAGTTCTTCATCATCGATGCCTTCGACGTGGCCAAGCGGCATGCGCCGACGCCCGAGCTCGAAACCCGCATGATGGGCATCGCCTTCATCGGCGCGGTGGCGGGCCATGTCGATCGCGTGGTGGCGGATGCCTCGCAGGACGTGATCCTCGACAAGATCCGTTCGCAGATCGCCAAGAAGTTCGGCTCCAAGGGCGGCGCCATCGTCGACGGCAACATGGCGGTGATCCGCGAGGGCCTGCAGGCGACGCGCAAGGTGGAGTACGACAGCCCGGCCTTCGCCGCGGTGGAAGCGGTGGCGGCCTCCAACAAGCCGGCACGCGACGTGGCCATCTCCGCCTCGATGTGCCGTGCGGCGTCGAGCAGCCCGGCTACCGGCTTCCTCGACCGCGACTACTATGACGAGACCGTGGGCAGCCACTTCCGCGACGGCACCATCGCCGAGGCGCCGGTGCTGCCGGGCTCGGGCCTGTTCATGCCGCCGGCCAGCGCGGCCTGGAAGGACAAGGGCCTGTTCCGCCGCACCGTGCCGGAGTTCAAGGCCGATCTCTGCACCGGCTGCATGGAATGCACGCTGGTCTGCCCGGATGCCGCGATCCCCAACACCGTGCATGACATCCACGAGCTGCTGGGCACCGCGATCCGCCAGATCGAGCTGCCCGAGGCACAGCAGGAAGCACTGCGCGGCCAGGTCTACGCCCTGGCCGAGACGGTGCGCGGCCTCTATCGCCAGGGCAAGGAGGCGAAGCCGTTCCACGAGCTCGTCGCCGAGGCGGCCACGGCCATTCCCAGCGACAACCCGACGCTGCGCCGCAATCTCGGCAAGCTGGCCGAGGCCCTGGCGGTCTATCCGGTGGCGAAGACCCGGCCGTTCTTCGATGCGATGGAGAAGGCCAATCCCGGCAGCGGTGGCCTGTTCTCGGCCGCGGTCGATCCGTGGAAGTGCAGCGGCTGCCTGGAATGCGTCGAGGTCTGCGGCCCCGGTGCACTGGTGGCGCGCGAGCAGGACGCCGAGCTGCTGGACACGCTGCAGGCGCGCTTCGAGTTCCTCAGCAAGACCCCGAACACGCCGTCCCGCTTCACCGATGACGCGACCCGGCCGGATGGCGAGCCCAAGCGCCTGATGCTGGATCGCGGCAACTACTACGCGACCACCGGTGGCCACGGCGCCTGCCGCGGCTGCGGCGAGGTGACGGCGATCCGCCTGGTGACCTCGACCAACCAGGCCCTGCATGACAAGCGCCGCCGCGAGCACATCCGCGAACTGGAGCAGTTGATCGCGCAGCTCAACACCAAGCTGACGGCGCTGACCCAGACGGAGAGCGACCGCCGCGCCCGCATCACCCGCGCGATCGAGACCCTGGAGAAGCGCCTCTACCTGTTCGAGAGCGGGCCGACCGGCCATGGCCCGGCCAGCACCGTGATCGCCAACTCGACCGGGTGCAGCAGCGTCTATGCCTCGACCTTCCCGTTCAACCCCTACAACGACCCGTGGGTGAACAGCCTGTTCCAGGATGCCCAGCCGCTGGCCAAGGGCCTGTTCGAGGGGCTGACCGCGGCGGCGGTGGACGATGTGCGCGCGCTGCGCATCGCGAAGCTGGAGCTGGAAGACGGATACGAGCCGGCGACCCACGACCCGTTCTTCCGCACCCTGTCGTGGAGCCAGTTCACGCCGGAAGAGATGTCGCTGCTGCCGACGGTGATGACGATCGGCGGCGACGGCGCCACCTATGACATCGGCTTCGGCGCGCTGTCGCGTCTGCTGGCGACCACCACCCCGATCAAGGTGGTGGTGCTGAACACCGGCGTCTATTCCAACACCGGCGGGCAGACCTCGACGGCCAGCTTCACCGGCCAGGACTCCGACCTCGCGCGCTTCGGCGCGGCCCATAGCGGCAAGCAGGAAGCCCGCAAGGAACTCGGCCTGATCGCCGCCTTCCATCCGAACGTGCTGGTGGTGCAGACCAGCACCGCGCTGCAGGGGCACTTCCTCAAGAACGTGATGGAGTTCCTCAACTACGGTGACTCGCCGGCGGTGCTGGACGTCTACACGCCCTGCCAGGCCGAGCACGGCATCGGCGACGCCCAGGCCTCGCGCCATGCCAGGCTGGCGGTGGAAAGCCGCATGAACCCGGTGTTCGTGCATGATCCGCGTCGTGGCGGCACGCTGCACACCTGGTTCAACCTCGACGGCAACCCTGATCCCGACAAGGACTGGACCACCACCTCCGTCGAGTACGTCGATGCCGATGGCAGCACGAAGCTGCTGGAGGTGCCGCTGACCCCGGCCGACTTCGCCTATGGCGAGACCCGGTTCAAGAAGCACTTCCGCAAGCTCGCGGCGGACGCCGACGCCGTGCCGATCCACGAATACATCGAGCTGCCGCAGGCCGCGCGCGAGGGCAAGACGCCGTTCATCTGGGCGGTGGATGCCAACCGGCGCCTGGTGCGGATCGCGGTGTCCGGCCCCATCGTCGGGCTGGTGGAGGAGCGGCGGAAGTACTGGCGGACGCTGCAGTACCTGGCCGGGCGGCATGTCGCGAAGCTGGACGCCGAGCACCATGCCGAACTGCAGGCGCTGCAGGCGCAGTACTCCGATGCGGTGAAGCAGCGGGAGAGCTCGATCGACACCATCGCCAAGGCGATGTCGCAGCTCGCGGCGTCGTCCAAGGCACCGGCCGGCATCACCGTGGCACCGCTGCCGGTGGCGGCTGCGGCCCTGGCTCCGGCCGCTCCCGTGGCCTCGGCGTCGCGGCTGAATGGCTCGCTGGTGTCAATCGACCCGGCGGACCAGGCGAAGTGCACCAACTGCAAGACCTGCTATCAGGACCTGAGCGAGCTCTTCGAGAAGACCCGCATCGTCGTCAACGGCGTCACCAAGGAAGTGGGGCACGTCATCCCCGGCGCGGCCGAGCGCGTCACGGTGACGCCGGAGCTGAAGGCGCGGATCGCCAAGGTCGCCGCCAACTGTGATGCGGAGATCATCCGGTGAGTGAAAACACGCACGCCCCCGGCGGCGAGGATCTGGCGCGCTTCGTGCGCGCCAGCACCACACTCGAATCCACGCGGCAGGAACTGGAAGCACTGTCGCAGAGCGACGAGGTCGAGCTGTTCGAGCAGCAGATGGCCTTGCTGCGCAAGCGCCTGCTGGCCGACCCGCGCGCCTTCCAGCAGACCTTCATCACCGAAGGCACCCAGGCGATCGCGTGGGAGTTCCAGCAGAAGGAACTGGGCGAAGGCTTCACGCAGACGTTGTGGGAGCTGCTGCTCCGCAACGACGACATGAGCACGATCCTGCTGCGCTTCATCTGGGATCTGCCGCTGCGCTTCAAGCGCAAGTTCGTCGTCGCCATCGACCAGCACCTGTCCGATCGCTACCCCATGTTCAAGGGGCTGTCGGATGGCTGGCCGGCGAAGAACGGCATTCCGCCGTACATGCGCCCGGCCGAGGAGCGGGCGCGCGATTTCGGTCTCGTGAACCAGGGCTATCTCGGCTACGTCAATGTCGGCTACTCGCCCCGCGAGGTCGACCTGTTCGTGTGGCTGGAAGTGCTGCGCGACAAGCAGTGCGACGAGCGCCCCTGCGAGATCGGGCTCAAGATCGCCGGCCGCAGCGAGCCCAAGGGCGGCTGCCCGGTCAAGATCCACATCCCGGAGATGCTGGACCTGCTCGGCAAGGGCAAGTTCCGTGACGCGCTGAAGCTGATCGAGAGCTGCAACCCGCTGCCGAACGTGACCGGGCGCGTCTGCCCGCAGGAACTGCAGTGCCAGGGCGTGTGCACCCATACCGGCCGGCCGATCGAGATCGGCCAGTTGGAATGGTTCCTGCCGCAGCGCGAGAAGCTGACCAATCCCGAGGCGGCGCAGAAGCTGCTGAAGGATTTCGTCGATCCATGGAAGCGCGCCGAGAAGCCGCCGATCGCGGTGGTGGGCTCCGGTCCGGCCGGCCTGATCAACGCCTACCTGCTGGCGGTGGAAGGCTTCCCGGTCACGGTGTTCGAAGCCTTCCATGAGCTCGGCGGCGTGCTGCGCTACGGCATTCCGGAATTCCGCCTGCCCAACGAGCTGATCGACGACGTGGTGCAGAAGATCACCCTGCTCGGCGGCAAGTTCGTCACCAACTTCATCGTCGGCAAGACCGCGACGATCGACGAGCTGAAGGCGGCCGGGTTCTGGAAGATCTTCATCGGCACCGGCGCCGGCCTGCCGCGCTTCATGAACGTGCCCGGCGAGCACCTGCTCAACGTGATGTCGGCCAACGAATTCCTCACCCGCGTCAACCTGATGCAGGCGCTGAAGGAGGAATACGAGACGCCGCTGCCGCAGACGCTGGGCAAGCAGGTGATGGTGATCGGCGGCGGCAACACCGCCATGGACGCGGCCCGCACGGCCAAGCGCCTGGGCGGGAATGTCACCATCGTCTATCGCCGCACCCAGAGCGAGATGCCGGTCCGCGTCGAGGAACTGCACCACGCGCTGGAGGAAGGCATCCAGTTGAAGGTGCTGCGGGCACCGTGCGAGTTCATCGGCGACGACAAGACCCATGTCGTCACCGAGGCGCTGCTCGACGTGATGGAACTGGGCGAGCCGGATGCCTCCGGCCGGCGCAGCCCGGTGGCGACCGGCAAGACCGAGCCGATGGCGGTGGACCTGGTGATCATGGCGCTGGGCAACACGCCCAACCCGATCATCAAGGATGCCGAGCCCGACCTGAAGACGACCAGGTGGGGCACCATCGACGTCGCCGGCAAGGGATCGCAGCAGACCTCGCTGGAAGGCGTGTACTCGGGCGGCGATGCCGCGCGCGGCGGCTCCACGGCCATCCGTGCGGCCGGTGACGGCCAGGCGGCGGCGCGCGAGATCGTCGGCGACATCGACATCTGCGCCTCCGAGATCCAGGACCGGGTCACCCGTGCCGCCTACTACACCACGCTCGGAGCCGCGCCGCAGACCATCCTCGAGAAGATCGAGCTGGCCGACGGCATCGTCGAGTTCGTGGTGCATTCGCCGCTGATCGCCAAATCGGCGAAGGCCGGGCAGTTCGTGCGCGTGTTACCCTGGGCGAAGGGCGAGCTGATCCCGCTGACCCTCGCCGACTGGGACGAGAAGGCCGGCACCATCGACCTGGTGGTCCAGGCCATGGGCACCAGCACCATCGCCATCAACAAGATGCAGGTGGGCGAGGCCTTCACCGGCATCGGCGGGCCGCTCGGACAGCCCAGCGCCCTGCACCGCTACGAAGGCAACCAGACGGTGGTCTTCACCGCGGGTGGCGTCGGCCTGCCGCCGGTCTACCCGATCATGCGCGAGCACCTGCGCCTGGGGAACCATGTCACCCTGATCTCCGGCTTCCGCAACGCCGGGCTGCTGTTCTGGACCAAGGAGGACGAGCGGGTCGGCAAGCTGCAGGCGGAGTTCGGCAAGCAGCTCGACGTGATCTACACCAGCAATGACGGCACCTTCGGCGAGAAGGGCTTCGTCACCGGGCCGCTGGAACGGCTGCTGAACGAGGCGAAGGCCGGCAAGGGCCGCAAGATCGCCGAGGTGATCACGATCGGGCCGCCGCTGATGATGCGCGCGGTCAGCGACCTGACCCGGCCCTATGGCGTGAAGACCGTGGCCAGCCTGAACTCGATCATGGTCGATGCGACCGGCATGTGCGGCGCCTGCATGGTGCCGGTGACGATCGACGGGAAGATGGTGCGCAAGCACGCCTGTGTGGACGGGCCGGAGATCGACGCGCACCTCATCGACTGGGACAAGTTCCTGCCACGGTTCAACCAGTTCAAGACACAGGAGCAGATCAGCAAGGTGAAGCACGGCTTCGCCTGAAGCGAAGGAAGGCCAGGGCTCTGCCCCATAGGCGTTAGGATATTCTTGCGCTGAGGGGTTTGGCTTATTTTATGAGGGAGATGCAGACATTTGCATCTCCCCATGCGGATGACTGGGCCTTGGTTCGGTCGCGGTTGCCGCGCGATCTGGATCTGTCGCGATTGGCGCGTGAGACGAAGGCGCTTCTCCGGCTGCGCGGTGTGCGGGATGCGGAGAGCTTGCTGCGGTTGGCGCTGGCGCGCGGTCCGGGGGGGCTGTCGATCCAGGAGACGGCGGCCTGGGCTGAGTTGGTGGGGGTGGCCCAGCTGAGCGGCCCATCGCTGCACGATCGGTTGCATCAGTCCGTCGATTTTCTGCGGGCGATCGTGAGGTCTCAGCTGGAACACGGCCGGTCGGCGCACTCACCGCTGTGGGCCGGGCGACACCTGCGCATTGTCGACAGCACCAGCCTCAGCCAACCTGGCAGCAAGGGGACCGATTGGCGGGTGCACGCGGTCTACGACCTTGCCGCGGGCGGGTTTACGCATCTGGAACTGACCGATGCCAAGGAAGGCGAACGGTTCAGCCGAGGCGCTCCGGTGCCGGGTGAACTCCGTCTGGGCGATCGTGGCTTCTGCAATGGTCCCGAACTGGCGCGCTACCTGCAGCAGGCTGGCGAGGGGGGCGCCGATTTCATCGTCCGCATGCGCTGGAACACCTTGCCCCTGCGCGATGACACAGGGGATCCCTTCGACCTGATCCGCTTGCTGCAGCAGATTTCCCAGCCGGGCGAGGTAGGCAGCGTTCTCGTCAACGCTGTGACGGGCCGCGATCGCCCCCTGCTGCCGTTGCGGGTGGTGGCGCTGCGCCTGCCCGCAGAAAAGGCCGCGGCCAATCGCAAGCGCTTGTTACAGAAAGCCAGCCGCCAGCAGACCACGCCCGACCCCCGCAGTCTCATCGCAGCGGAGTTCCTCATCCTGGGCACCACCCTCCCCAGCGAGATCCCGGCCACGGAAGTGCTAACCACCTACCCGCTGCGCTGGCAAATCGAACTCGCCTTCAAGCGGCTCAAATCGCTGCTGCACATCGACCGCCTTCCAACCCACACCCAGACCGGCGGACAGGTTTGGCTCCATGCCCATCTCATCCTGGCGCTGCTCTGCGACACGGTGAACCGGGATTTCCTGGCCTTTTTCCCCTCAGGACCTCAGTGAAGCCAACGCCGCCCCATCCTTGTGGCGCAGCTCCAAAATGGTCCTGCGCACGTTGCTCCAGGCCGTGCTCGGTGCCATCGGGCTGCTCAAGCTCCTCGCCAACGCCGCCAGCGTCCATCGCAAACTCGCCGATCCCCCACGACGCCGACAAAGGCAGGTCAATTATGCCCCACAGGCGCTATCCTAACGCCTATGGGGCTCTGCCCTGGACCCGGCAGGGGCCACAAGGCCCCTGCACCCCATTCGTTAAGAAAAAGGCCCGAGGCATCTGCCTCGGGCCTTTTTCTTAACGAATGGGATCCAAGGGCTTCGCCCTTGGTGGAGGTCCAGGAGGCAAAGCCTCCTGGCCGGGTTCGGGGCAGCGCCCCGAGATCAGCGTGGCAGGGTCGTCGCCCCCATCAGGAACTCATCCACCGCCCGTGCCGCCTGACGCCCTTCGCGGATGGCCCAGACCACCAGCGACTGTCCGCGCCGCATATCGCCCGCCGCGAACACCTTCTCCACCGAGGTGCGGTAATGGGTGGTATCCGCCTGCACGTTGCCCCGGGCATCGAGCGCCACCCCGGCTTGTTCCAGCAGGCCGCTCCGCACCGGCCCGGTGAAGCCCATGGCGAGCAGCACGAGGTCGGCCTTCAGCTGGAACTCGCTGCCGGCCACTTCCCGCATCTGGCCGCCGTCCCAGGCGACGCGCACGCAGTCCAGGGCGGTGATGCGCCCTTCGCTGCCGACCGCGCGCTTCGTCAGCACCGCCCAGTCGCGCACGCAGCCTTCGTCGTGGGCGGGGGAGGTGCGCAGCTTCAGCGGCCAGTCCGGCCAGGTCAGCGACTTGTTCTCGCGTTCCGGCGGCCGGGGCATGATCTCGATCTGCGTGACCGAGGCCGCGCCCTGGCGGATCGAGGTGCCGACGCAGTCCGCGCCGGTGTCGCCGCCGCCGATGACGACGACGTGCTTGCCGGTGGCGCTGATGGTGCCGTGCGGGGCCGCCAGGGCCTCGTCGTCGCCGGCGAGGCGCTTGTTCTGCTGGACCAGGAAGTCCATGGCGAAATGGATGCCGTCCAGGTCGCGGCCGGGCACCGGCAGGTTGCGTGGCTGCTCGGCGCCGCCGCACAGGACGATGGCGTCGAACTCCGCCTGCAGCGTGGCCATGCTGATCACCTTGCCGACCTCGACGCCGGTGCGGAAGGCGACGCCTTCCTCGGCCATCTGGTGGACGCGGCGGTCGATCAGCCACTTCTCCATCTTGAAGTCGGGAATCCCGTAGCGCAGCAGCCCGCCGATGCGGTCATGCTTCTCGAACACGGTCACGGCATGGCCGGCGCGCCCGAGCTGCTGGGCGCAGGCCAGGCCCGAGGGGCCGGAGCCGATGACGGCGACGCGCTTGCCGGTGTGGTGCGCGGGCAGGCGCGGCCGCACCCAGCCTTCTTCCCAGCCACGGTCGACGATCGCGCATTCGATCGTCTTGATGGTCACCGGCGTGTCCTGGATGTTCAGCGTGCAGGATGCCTCGCAGGGGGCGGGGCAGATGCGGCCGGTGAACTCCGGGAAGTTGTTGGTGGAGTGCAGCGTCCGCAGTGCTGTTTCCCACTGCTCCCGGTACACCAGGTTGTTCCATTCCGGGATGATGTTGTTCACCGGACAGCCGTTGTGGCAGTACGGGATGCCGCAATCCATGCAGCGTGCCGCCTGCTGGGTGAGTTCGTTCTCCGGCAGGGGATGCACGAACTCGGTCCAGGTCTTGCTGCGCACCTCGGGCTTGTCGTAGCCGCGGTCGTGCCGCTCGATTTCGAGAAAGCCTGTGGGCTTGCCCATTCTTCAAGTCCTCCGAACGGCTTTCGGTCAGTCGGCTGCCGCAGCCTTGGCGTGGTGATCGGCCCGCAGCTCCAGCAGGGCGCGCCGGTAGTCGTTTGGCATCACCTTCACGAAGTGGGGCAGGGCGGTCTTCCAGTTCTCGAGCAGTTTCCGCGCGCAGGCGCTGTTGGTGAACAGCAGGTGCCGCTCGACCAGGATGCGCAGCCGTTCGGCATCGAAACGCAGCACGTCGCCCATGCCGTTATCGGTGACGGACACCGAACGCTGGCGCGGCCGGTCGGCCTCGTCGGCGGGGCCGGTGGGTGTCGCTTCGATCTTCTCCAGCGTCACGCTGTCGGTGTTGCAGAGGCTCTGGAAGCGGCCCTCGGGGTCGTAGACATAGGCGATGCCACCGGACATGCCGGCGGCGAAGTTGCGGCCGGTCTCGCCGAGCACGACCACCACGCCGCCGGTCATGTATTCGCAGCCATGGTCGCCGCAGCCTTCGACCACGGCGACGGCACCCGAGTTGCGCACGGCGAAGCGCTCGCCGGCCACGCCCTCGAAATAGGCCTCGCCGGTGATGGCGCCGTAGAGCACGGTGTTGCCGACGACGATGTTGTCCGCCGGCGTGCGCGGTGCCTGCGGGGGCTGGCGCACGATGACCCGGCCACCCGAGAGGCCCTTGCCGACATAGTCGTTCGCATCGCCGATCAGATCGAGCGCCACGCCGCGGGCGAGGAAGGCGCCGAAGCTGCCGCCCGCGGTGCCGCGGAAGGTGATGGCGATGGTGTCTTCCGGCAGGCCGGCCAGCCCGTGGCGCCGGGCGATCTCACCGGAGAGCATCGCGCCCACGGTGCGGTCGACGTTGCGGATGCCGCGTTCCAGCCGCACCGGGGTGGCGTGCTCGATGGCCGGGCGTGCCGCCTCGATCAGCTCGCGATCCATCACGGTGTCGAGCGCGTGGACCTGGTGCTCGCAGTTGCGGATCGCGATGTCGGGGCCTGCCGGCACCTGATGCAGCAGCTTGCTGAGATCGACGCCCTGTGCCTTCCAGTGCTGGAGGGCGCGGCGCATGTCCAGCCGGTCCACCTGGCCGGTCATCTCGTCCATGTTGCGGAAGCCGAGCTTCGCCATCAGCTCGCGCACTTCCTCGGCGACGAAGAAGAAGTAGTTGATCACGTGCTCGGGCTGGCCGGCGAAGCGCTGGCGCAGCACTGGGTCCTGCGTGGCGACGCCGACCGGGCAGGTGTTGAGATGGCATTTGCGCATCATCACGCAGCCGGCGGCGATCAGCGGGGCGGTGGCGAAGCCGAACTCGTCGGCGCCGAGCAGCGCGGCGATGACCACGTCGCGGCCGGTGCGCAGGCCGCCATCGACCTGCACCGCGATGCGGCCGCGCAGCTCGTTCAGCACCAGCGTCTGCTGCGTCTCGGCGAGGCCGATTTCCCACGGCGAGCCGGCATGGGTGAGCGAGGTCAGCGGGCTCGCCCCGGTGCCGCCATCAAAGCCGGAGATGGTGACATGGTCGGCGCGCGCCTTGGCGACGCCGGCGGCGACCGTGCCGACGCCCACTTCGGAGACCAGCTTCACCGAGATGCGGGCCCGCGGATTGGCGTTCTTCAGATCGAAGATGAGCTGCGCAAGATCCTCGATCGAATAGATGTCGTGGTGCGGCGGCGGCGAGATCAGGCCGACCCCGGGCGTGGAGTGGCGGACGCGGGCAATGTGCTTGTCCACCTTGTGGCCCGGCAACTGTCCGCCTTCACCGGGCTTGGCGCCCTGTGCCATCTTGATCTGAATGTCGTCGGCATTGACCAGGTACTCAATGGTCACGCCGAAGCGGCCGGACGCCACCTGCTTGATCGCCGATCGCATCGAATCGCCGTTGGGCAGTGGCCTGAAGCGATCGGGTTCCTCGCCGCCTTCGCCGGTATTCGATTTGCCACCGATGCGGTTCATGGCGATGGCGAGCGTGGTGTGCGCCTCGCGGCTGATCGAGCCGAAGCTCATGGCCCCGGTGGCGAAGCGCCGGACGATCGAGGCAGCGGGCTCGACTTCTTCCAGCGGCACCGGGGTTTCGGCGAATTTCAGCTCCATCAGGCCGCGGATGGTCAGCAGCCTTTCGTTCTGGTCGTTGATGGAGGCGGCGAATTCCCGGTAGTCCGCGATCGAGTTGCCGCGCACCGCGTGCTGCAGGCGGGTGATCGATTGCGGCGTCCAGGCATGGTCCTCGCCGCGCAGGCGGAAGGCATAGTCGCCGCCGACGTCGAGCAGATCGAGGTAGATCGGGTTGTCGCCATAGGCGTTGCGATGGCGCTGCACCGCTTCGCGTGCGATCTCGGCCAGCCCGATGCCTTCGATGGTGGTGGCGGTGCCGGTGAAGCACTTCTCCACGAAGTCGCTGGACAGCCCGACCGCGTCGAAGATCTGCGCGCCGCAATAGGACTGGTAGGTGGAGATGCCCATCTTGGACATCACCTTGAGAATGCCCTTGCCGACCGCCTTGAGGTAGTTCTTCTGCACCTCATAGGGTTTCATCGGCAGCTTGTTGCGGACGCGGACCTGTTCCAGCGTGTCGAAGGCGAGATACGGGTTGATCGCCTCGGCGCCGTAGCCGGCCAGCACGCAGAAATGATGCACTTCGCGGGCTTCGCCGGTCTCGACCACCAGGCCGGTGCTGGTGCGCAGCCCCTGGCGGATCAGGTGGTGGTGCACGGCGGCGGTGGCCAGCAGGGCCGGGATCGGCACGCGCTCGGCCGAGACCGCACGGTCGGACAGGATCAGGATGTTGAACCCGGCCAGCACCGCGTCGGTGGCCTCATGGCAGATCCGCTCCAGCGCCGGCGCCAGCCCCGCTTCGCCTTCGGCGATGGCCCAGGTGGTGTCGATGGTCTGGGTGCGGAACGCATCGCCGACCAGCGAGGAAATGGCGCGGATCTTCTCGAGGTCGCTGTTGGTGAGGATCGGCTGCGCCACTTCCAGGCGGTAGTGGTTGCCGGCGTGGTGCCCGAGCAGGTTCGGCCGCGGCCCGATCATGGAAACCAGCGACATCACCAGCGCCTCGCGGATCGGGTCGATCGGCGGGTTGGTGACCTGGGCGAAGTTCTGCTTGAAGTAGTTGTAGAGCAGCTTGGGCTTGCGCGAGAGCACCGCCACCGGGGTATCGGTGCCCATCGAGCCGACCGGGTCATCGCCGGTGCGTGCCATCGGCTCCAGGAAGAACTGGATATCTTCCTGCGTGTAGCCGAAGGCCTGCTGGCGGCACAGCATGGCCGCCTTGCCGTTGGCCGCCGCATCGGTCAATGCCGCGGCATCGGCCGGATCCGCCAGGTCTTCCAGCTTGATCTGGGTTTCCTTCAGCCACTCGGCGTAGGGCTGCTTCTCGGCCAGGTCCCGCTTGATTTCCTCGTCGTCGATAATGCGGCCCTGGTCGAGGTCGATCAGCAACATCTTGCCGGGCTGCAGGCGCCACTTGCGGACGATGCGCTCCTCGGGCACCGGCAGCACGCCGGCCTCGGAGGCCATGATCACGTGGTCGTCGTCGGTGACGATGTAGCGCGCCGGGCGCAGGCCGTTGCGGTCGAGTGTCGCGCCGATCTGGCGGCCATCGGTGAAGGCGATGGCGGCCGGGCCGTCCCAGGGCTCCATCAGCGCCGCATAATATTCATAGAAGGCGCGGCGCTGCGGATCCATCAGCGGATTGCCCGCCCAGGCCTCCGGGATCAGCATCATCATCGCATGCGCCAGCGAGTAGCCGCCGGCCACCAGCAATTCCAGCGCATTGTCCAGGCAGGCGGTATCGGACTGGCCGTGCGGGATCAGCGGCCACATCTTGTCGAGATCGGGCCCGATCAGGGTCGAGGCCATTTCCTGCCGGCGCGCGTACATCCAGTTGACGTTGCCGCGGACGGTGTTGATCTCGCCGTTATGCGCGAGGAAGCGATAGGGATGCGCGAGGCGCCAGGAGGGGAATGTATTGGTCGAGAAACGCTGGTGCACCAGCGCAAGCGCCGAGGTGGTCAGCGGATTCTGCAGGTCCCGGTAGAAGCTGCCGACCTGGGTCGCCAGCAACAGCCCCTTGTACACCATCGTCCGGGTCGAGAAGGACGGGATGTAAAGGTCACGCAGCCCGGGCAGCTTCCTGTCCTCGGCGAGGGCGCGGACATTGTTCAGCACCTGCTTGCGGATGGTCAGGATCTTGCGCTCGAACGCATCCTGCGTCTTGAGCCCGGCGCTGCGCACCACGATCGCCTGCCGGATCACCGGCATGCTGTCCAGCACCCGCACGCCGAGGCCGGTGGTGTCGACCGGCACGTCACGCCAGCCCAGCAGCGTCTGCCCTTCCGCGGCGACATAGCGCTCGATCAGGCGGGTGGCGAACTCGCGGGCCTGGTCTTCACGCGGCAGGAAGCACATCGCGACCGCGTAACGGCCTGGCACCGGCAGTGTCAGTCCCTGGCTTTCCGCCCAGTCGCGCAGCAGGGCATCGGGCATCTGCACCAGGATGCCCGCACCGTCGCCGACCAGCGGATCGGCCCCGACGGCGCCGCGGTGATCCAGGTTGACCAGGATCTGCAGCCCGCGGGTAATGGTGTCGTGGGATTTCTGGCCTTTGATATTGACGATGAAGCCGACGCCGCAGGCATCGTGCTCGTTGCGCGGGTCATAGAGGCCCTGGGCCGGAAAACCATCCATCATCGACAATCCTCAGTAATACCTGCGTACGGCGAGCGTTGGGATTTTGGCGCAGCCCTTGCGATGCGTTCTTGCAACACGAAATTCACTCACCTGAGGTTTCCTGAGGGCCCGCCGGCCGATCGCGGGGGCGGAACCTATAGCCTTGACCGTACATCCGCAATGACCGGCCTCGACATCCTGCCGGACGTGCCGGAAGGACTGGTCAGAGGTCTGGACCGGAGGCTGTGGTCATTCAGATCTTGACATAATGGCTGGCTTGTGTCCCAAGCAACAAAAATTGCAGACCCCGGCCACCCTGATTGCCGGAAATTGCGGTCTGCCCCGCTTTATCGACCGAACCGGTGGCCGCGTCCCAGCGCAGCCGCTGGCGCGTTGTCGTACCATGCCGTGTCGGGCGTGGCGGACGAGGAAGCTCTGCCGCCGTCGATTATTTGCGAATACTCTGGCCTTGCTGCGTCTGACACACAGGATGACGTCAGCCCGGCAGCCAGGGCTGCACCGTCACCACGATCCCCAGCGTGATCAGGGCGATGCCGAGCTCGCCAAGCGCGCCGACGATGAAGGGGCGGAAGCCCTGCCGGCGCATCGCGCGCAGGTCGGTCTGCAGGCCCACGCCGGCGAAGGTCAGCAGGAACGCCCAGCGTGACAGCGCCGCGATATCCGCGCTCTGCGTCGGGGTGAAGGCCCCGAAGGTCGCCAGCAAGGAAACCAGCAGGAAGCCGAGGATGAATTTCGGGAACTTCGCCCACAGGAAGGCGGCCTTGTTGCCGACCGCCTGGGCCTGCCCCCGTGTGGCCCAATAGAGAGCAAAGCCGAGCACGACGAAGCCGATCGTGGCGTTGCGTGTCGTCTTCGCCAGCACCGCGATCCGGCCGGCTTCGTCGGACCATAGCGCGCCCGCCGCGGCGGCCTCCGCGGTGTTGTCGATCGCCAGCCCCGCCCAAAGGCCGTAAGCTTGGTCGGTCAGGCCGATGGCCTGGCCGATCACGGGGAAGGTAAAGAGCCCGATCGCCCCCAGGGCCAGGATCGCGGCGATGGCATAACTGACGTCCTCGTCCTTCGCGTCGATCGCTCCCCTGGCTGCGATAATGGCGGAAACGCCGCAGATCGAGGAGCCGATGGCGAGCAGGCTGGTCAGTTTTTCGGACAGTCCGAAACGCCGGCCAAGCCAGGTCATCAGGGCGATGGAAAGGATCAGTTCCACCGCCACCACGATCAGGCTGATGGCGCCGAGCCTGAGCACGTCACCGAGCAGGAAGCGCACGCCGAGCAGGATGATGCCGATCTTCAGCCAGAACTCGTAGGTCGCGACGCCGGCGCGGAAAATCCGCGGCACGCCGACGGTGTTGGAAACGACGAGCCCGATCAGGATGGCCCAGAGCACGTATTCGATCGTGGGAACGGCCACGTGGTGTGTCCGGCCCCAGTCGGTCAGGGCATGCTCGGCGACCTTGCCCGCATAGCCGATGGCGAACAGCAGCCCGAGACCGGGGGCGAGTGCCAGGCTGCGGGGGAACCGGCCGAAGCGCAGCGGCTCGGACGTGGTCAGCGACATGCGGCGGCAGGCTACCAGGTGATGCGTGGGACGTAGCCGGCGACCACGACCAGGACCGCCGCGGCGGCAGCCAGCACGGCCCATGTGTCCGGCGACAGGTGGGGGCGTTCAGGGGGCGGTGACATGGATCGGATTCCTGCGGCTCCGGGGGGCATCGGGACGTCCGGGGAAAGGGCTGGGTTGGGATGCCCGAAGGCGGGGAAATGCGACTGCAAACGTCCTGGGTCGGACGATGCCGGGATCACCTGCAAGAGCAGGGCGTGTCGTGTGACGGGCCAAAATCATGCCGCGCCGTGTCCGCGCATTGTCGAGGGTGTTCAGCGTTCATCGATGAAACAACGCTGCAAGATTGCATATTGTAAGTCAAGCTCATCTTTTTGCGAAAATGCGACGTCGAATGACTGGATCGACGTTAGTTTGGTATCAAATCACCCTATGGGCCAGCCATATATGACGGCGGCTGCACGCATCATATCGTGCTGGTCGTGAACTGGGGCAGATGATCAACTTCATGGGGGCAGCGGTCTGTTGGCGTCGTCGAGCAATGGCACGCCGTACTCGGCCAGGATCCGGTTGATCTCCGGCTGGTTCTCGGCGATCAGCCGATTGAGTGTGCGCTTCCACGTCTGGTCGGTGTGCCGCACGCCCATGCCGATGCGGAACGTCATCTGCGCCCCTTGTTCCTTTAGCAGGGGGACAACCACGAGGCTCGGGGTCACGTGCCGCGCGTAATAGCCGGCCATCGGGCCCCACAGCACGCCGGCATCGATGCGACCCGCAGCGATATCCTCGACCATGGTCCGTGCCGGAGCCTCGACCCGCGTATCCACGGTCAATGGATAGGACCTGGCCAAACCCATCAGCCCGTTCCGCACCATCAGCGTCGCCGGAGGCGTGCCCGCGACCACGCCGATATGCTTGTCTCGCAACCGGACATCAGCGAGCGTGTCGATGCCGTCGAGACCGTTTCCCGCCCGATAGACCAGGGCATAGGTGGTGCGGTAATACGGATTCGTAGTCTGCATGACGGAATCGCCGACCGCGACGCCCATCACCACGTCGCATCGTAACGCTGCCAGCGTGTTGCGCACGAAGCCGATTACCTGCGGATGGTAGGTGTAACTGACCGGCTCACCAAGCTTGCCCGCCAGCAATGCGGCCAGCCGGTTTTCGAACCCTTCCTGCCCGGAATCGGAGAATGGCAGGTTATGGGGGGCGGCGCAGACGCGGAACACGTGCGGGTCGACCAGTTCGACCGACGCGCCCAGCCCCGGCGCCTGGGCGAGGGCCGGTGCGGCCAGCGCGAATCCCACCGCAACCGCGGCCAGCCTGCGTGTCATCCCATGCATTCGTTCTCCGCCTTCACGTAGCTTGCGGGCTTCGGGGCATGCTGGGCCGGTCGGCCGCGCCCCAGCGCACCATCGGCGCGGGCGCGCAGATACACGTAGATGGAATCGACGTAGCACATCACGTTGCGATCGCCGCCAAGCGCGGGCATCACCAGTGTCTGGGCCGCGTTCACGTCCTGCTTGCCACCGGCAACGGTCGAGAAGAAGTCAGAGTAGCCAAGCCGCTTCAGCGATTCCACCAAGGCGGGGCCATAGCTCGATCCCATGCCATCGGGGCCGTGACACCGCAGGCATTCGGCCGAATAGCGGACGAAGCCGGAATAGGTGTACCAATCGACCTCGCCGCCCTTGCCGATCTGGTAGGTCGGGTTGCCGTTCTTGTCGACGTATTTGCCGTCATCCGACCGTATCGGGGTCGGATCGCCCGGCGGCTCGGCCTTGGCCAGGGGCGTGCCTGCCAGAAGGGAAGCGGCCAATGCCGCCGGCGCCGTACAACGCCACAGTCGCTCTATCAAAGCCACCTCGATCGCAAAGGAGATCCGGCCGGCGCCGCGGCAATGCCAACGGTGCCGGCCGAAGACAGGAAGAAACGCCGTGCCGCCGCTTGCCTCAGTTGGCCGGCAGCCTGAACACCGTGAGCGTGCCGCCCAGCGCGGTGAAATTGTTCAGCGACGCATAGCCGCCAACGGCACCGAGCCCGGCATGTGGATCGGTCAGGCCAGCGGCGAGTCCGATGCCGGCCCAGCCGCCGACCCCGGACAGGACGGCGACGTATTGCCTGCCGCCATGCTCGTAGCTGATGACGTTGCCGATGATGCCGGACGGCGTCTTGAACCTGTACAGCTCCTTGCCGGTGCTGGCGTCCACCGCCTTCAGATAGCCTTCCAGCGTCCCGTAGAACACGACGCCGCCCTTGGTGGCGAGCGCCCCCGACCACACCGAGAAAGGCTCGGGCAGCGACCAGACGATCTTGCCGGCCCGTGCATCCCAGGCGATGAAGTTGCCCATGTTGCTGCTGCCCGGCGGCGGATACATCGACAGGGTCGCACCGACATAAGGCTGTCCCGCCGTGTAGGCCACCCGGAACGGCTCGTAATCCATGCAGACGTGGTTGGTGGGCACGTAGAACAGGCCGGTGACCGGGGAGTAGGCGGCCGGCTGCTGGTCCTTGGTGCCGAGGGCGGCCGGGCAGATGCCGGTGGTGTTGGTGTCCTCGCCGTTCTGCGCCGTCGAGTATTTCGGTACCACCAACGGGCGCCCATAGGTCGGGCTGTTGCGGTCCATGTCGACCTTGGTGGCCCAGTTCACTGCCGGGTCGTATTTCTCCGCCACCAGCAATTCGCCATTGATGCGATCCAGGGTGTAGGCGAAGCCGTTGCGATCGAAATGGACCAGCAGCTTGCGCGGCCGGCCATTGATCTCCTGATCGGCCAGGATCATCTCGTTGACGCCGTCGAAATCCCATTCGTCATGCGGCGTCATCTGATAGACCCATTTGGCCATGCCGGTGTCGGCGTCACGGGCGAAGATGGTCATCGACCACTTGTTGTCGCCGGGCCGCTGTCTTGGATTCCAGGTCGAGGGATTGCCGGTCCCATAATAAATCAGATTGAGCTCGGGATCGTAGGCATGCCAGCCCCAGGTCGTGCCACCGCCGATCTTCCACTGGTCGCCTTCCCAGCTCTTCAGGCTGGAATCGGCACCGATCGGCTTGCCAAGCTGCGTGGTCTTCTGCGGATCGATCATGACCTCTTTGTCTGGCCCGACCGAAAAGGCGCGCCAGACCTGCCTGCCGTCAGCGACCGAATAGGCGGCGAACCAGCCGCGCACGCCGAACTCGCCGCCGGAGACGCCGACATAGACCTTGTCCTTGATCACGATCGGCGCCGAGGTGCCGGTCTCCCCCTGGCCCGGATCACCGGTCTTCACCGACCAGGCAACCTTGCCGGTCTTGGCGTCGAGTGCGACCAGCCCGGTATCGGCCTGGTGCAGGAAGATCTTGCCGTCACCGTAGGCCACGCCGCGGTTGACGGTGTCGCAGCACATGATCGGGATGACGTTCGGATCCTGCTTGGGCTCGTATTTCCACAGGATCTTGCCATCGTTGTTCAGGTCGAGCGCGTAGACGATGTTGGGGAATGGGGTGTGCACGTACATGACGTCCCCCAGCACCAGCGGCCCGCCTTCATGGCCTCGCAACACCCCGGTCGAGAAGCTCCAGGCGACCTGCAGCCGGCCGGCGTTCTCGGGGGTGATCTGATCAAGGGCCGAGTAACGCTGGTTGTCATAGGTGATCGTCGGCATGATCACATTGGCCGGGTTGGCCTGCAGCTTCACGAGATCTTGCGCCGGCGCGGATCCGCTGCCCCCGATTAAGCTCACCATCAAGGTCGCGAGAATGGTGCCGGTTGACAGGGATTTCCTGGACACGACGTGCATTGGTTTCCTCCCGTTTTGATTTATTTCGCTTACGACACGGCGGCACGCAATCGGGCCTGTCCGGCATTCGTCACAAGCTCGGCTGGGAAGAGCGGCTGCGGCACCATGTGATGGCGGCGCCCGATCGCTGATCCTGCGAATCGGCGCCACCTTCGAGGAAACCCGCCCTTCCCACCTGCGGGTGTCATTGAAGCCGGAAGCAGCGAAAACTATTCAGCGATCAGGCCGGTCGGCAAGAGCTTTTCTCTTCCCGGAACTGCGAGCCGGCTCGTGATACTTGGCGTGTTCAGCGAGCCGGAACGGGAGCAGCCGCACGCCCCCGCCAGTCATAGTGCGGGGTCCCGCCTGTCGAATCCTGCCCGGCCAGAAGCCGCATCAGCGCATGGTCGGGGGAGCGCTCGCAGGCCGGGTCGGTCGCGGCGGCATCGCCGGTAATCGCCAGGGCCTGGCAGCGGCAACCGCCGAAATCGATCTCCCGCCGGTCACAGGAACGGCAGGGCTCAGGCATCCAGTCAGTGCCGCGGAATGCCTGGAATGCCGGCGACCGCTCCCAGATTTCCGCAAGGGGTCGCTCGCGCACCGACCAGAATTCCAGACCCGGGATGGTCTCGGCGGCATGGCAGGGCAGCACGCGTCCGGAGGGGGTGACATTCAGGGAGCGGCGTCCCCACCCGCCCATGCAGGGCTTGGGCCAGCGTGCGTAGTAATCAGGGACCACAAGGTCGATGGCCAGCCGGCCCTCGTACTGCACCCGCAACTGCGCGAGGCTCGCCATCGCCTGCTCGACCTGTGCCCATGTCGGCATCAGGGCGGCACGATTGCGCAGGGCCCAGCCATGATACTGCGCATGGGCGATCTCGATGCGGCCGGCGCCGAGCGAAGCCGCCAGGCCGACCAGGCCAGCCAGGTTTCCGATATTGGCGCGATGGATCACCGCGTTCACCGTCAGGGCCAGGCCCAGCTCCACCACGCGATGGGCCAGCGTCAGCTTGCGGCGATGGGCGCCCGGGTAGTCGGCGATATGATCCGCGCTGCCGGCATCGACGTCCTGCAGCGAGATTTGCACGTGGTCGAGGCCGACGCCCCGCAGCCGGTCAAGCCGTGTGGCGTCGAGCCCGACCGCCGAGGTGATAAGGTTGGTGTAGAGCCCGGCCGCGTGTGCCGCGCCGGCGATCTCCACCAGGTCACGCCGGGCGGCGGGCTCGCCGCCGGAGAGGTGCACCTGCAGCACGCCGAGCCCGGCGGCCTCGGTGAACACGCGCGCCCACTCTCCCGCCGTCAACTCCCCTGCCTGTGGCTCGAGCGCCGTTGGATTCGAGCAGTAGGGGCAGGCCAGCGGGCAACGATGTGTCAGCTCGGCGAGCAGGCCAAGCGGAGCCGGAAGCGCCGGCGGCGGGGCGGCGGTCATGGCGCCAGCAGGCGGCGGCTGGCGAGATCGGCGAGCAGGTCGCACACATCCGCCGCGATCACCTCGCGCTCGGCCGCATAAAGCCCGGCGAGCTCGTCGATGATCTGGCCGATGCTGCGGCTGCCGTCGCAGCGTTGCAGGATCTCGCTGGCCGGACCTTCCGCTTCGATGACGCGTTCGGGGCCGAGCAGCACCCAGGCATTGCGCGTGCGGTCGAAATGCAGGCGCACGCCGGGGGCGAGGCGGGGACGGTCGGGCAGGTCGACGGACACGCTCAGCCCTCCGGCACGAAGGCGCCTGGCGGTATCAGGCCGGGCGAGACATAGGCGTGATGCAGCGCGTCCAGCATGCTCCACAGCACGTCGCACTTGAAGGTCAGCGTGTCGATCACGGCCTGTTGCTGTTCGGGGGTGCGCGCATGTCGCTTCACGTAATCGAGCGCGAAATGCGCGTCGCGCCGGGCCTGCGGTGGGCGCTTGGCGAAGTAAGACAGGGTTTCCGGCGTGATGTAGTCGTAATGCGCCAGCATGCCTTCCATCCGCTCGGAGATGATCTGTGGCGAGAACATCTCGGTCAGGCAGGAGGCCACTGCTTCCAGCAGGCTGCGCTCGCGCACGAAATGGACATAGGCCTGCACCGCGAAGCGGGTCGTGGGCAGCAGGGCACGTGTCGAGGTCACCAGCTCCCGGGCGAGGCCGAGACCGTCGGTCAGCTTCAGCCAGCGCTCGATTCCGCCTGGATGCGTGTCGGTGCCGTCATGGTCCTCCAGGCGCCTGCGCCATTCCCGTCGCAGCACCGGGTCCTCGCAGCGTCCTATCAGCGAAGCATCCTTCAGCGGAATCATCGACTGGTAGTAGTAGCGATTGAGGGCCCAGGCCTGAACCTGGGCCTTGCTGCTGCGCCCGCTGTGCAGCATGCGGTGGAAGGGGTGCAGGTTGTGATAGCGCGCTGCTCCCAGCTCGCGCAGGCGGGATTCCAGTTCGTCAGGCGTGAGCAGACGGGTCATATCTGAACCTGCATTCCGTCATATGCGATTTCAAAACCGGCGGCTTCGGCCATTCGCCGCTCCGGCGAATCGGCCAGCAGGATCGGGTTGGTGTTGTTGATGTGATAGAAGATGCGCCGCCCCGGCAGGTCGCGCAGGCGGGACAAGGAACCCGCTTCGCCGTCGATGCAGACATGGCCCATCCGTTGCCCGGTCTTCACGCCGACGCCGGCGGAGATCATCTCGTCATCGGTGAACAGCGTGCCGTCGAAGAACAGAGCATCGGTGTCGCGCAGCGCCGCCCGCACCGGCCCGGTAATTTCGGCACAGGCCGGGGCGACGACGATGCGCCGTCCGGCGGCGTCGAGCCGCACGGCATAGGTCGGTCCCGGCTCTGGCTGGCTCGCCTGGCGATCTTCCAGGTAGAGCGGGACTTTCCCTGGCATCGGCAGCACCGTCATGGTGATCCCGGCGCACGCGACAGACGTATGCGGCGGCAGCGGAATGCGTCGCACCAGACTGGGATCCAGCACATCGAAGACCCGATTGCTCCCCAGCACCTCGAGGATGGCAGGGGGGGCGTAGATGTCGAAGGCCTGGCTTTCCCGCAGTGTCAGCAACCCGGCGATGCCGTCAATATCAGCGCTGATCAGCAGCACGGCTGTAATCGGAGTGTCACGCCCGTCGCCCCGTGGCGCCAGTGACGGTGTGGCAGTCAACTGCTGCCGCAGATCCGGTGACGCACCGATCAGCACCCAGTTCCTGCCATTTGCCGTCACGGCCATGCCGGCCTGGGTCGCGGGCCGGACCCGTGCATCCCCGGCCCTGGCCAGACAGCAAAGCCGGCAGGCACAGTTCCATTGCGGGAACCCGCCGCCGGCTGCCGCGCCAAGGACCAAAGCCGTCAGTGTCGCGGTCTGCTCACCCATCCCCCGTATCAGGCCGATGGAACCTCAGAGCTGCCCGGGCAGATAGCCGTTGATCTCCATGCCGATGCAGATCTCGCGGAGTTTCGGACGCGTCCAGGTCATGATGGAGGTCTCCTCTGCCTTTTGGCCTGTTGTTATGGACGGTGTTGACGCATGCTGGTTGCGGAACGCCTGCGCGTGCGAAAGCGTAGCAGTGCCGGATGATCCCGTCCAGAAGCTGACTGAACGCGGGAAGAAGGACCAGTTTCTGTTCTTCCCCATGGCGGGTGGTGTCTCGGATATCGTGTTTCCGCGGTCGCAGCAGACGCGCCGGCATTGATGTCACGCTGCGCGGCATGCGCGGCGCCGGGATCCATCATCATCACATCTTCGGCACTGCCGCGGGCCGCCGCACAGGCGTCGGTGCAGCCGGGTCCCGATCGCCGGGAATTCGCAGCGGCGCTTCTTCTTTTGGCGTAACGGTGCGCGGATGTTCCGGGCGAAGTCGCGGATAGCGAAGCCCGGTTGTTCAGCGGGGAATGGCCGATTGAGCCTGCCGGCACCTGAGGTCCGGCCGCGAGGATTTGTTCAGAAGCAGCGTACCTCGGCTTCCGCCTGGGCCTCGTCCAGATCGCGCACGATGTCATTGCTGATGCCCGTACGAAACTGCTGGGCGAGGTAGCCACCCACATCCCGGCGCATCCGCAGCACCGTCTCGGCCGCCTCGTAGCGGTCACGCGGCAGCAGCGAGGCGATGACATCGATGGCGCAGGCGCAGCGCTGCAGAGCGTCCCTGGTGCCACCGTTCACGGCCATGCAGGTGAAGACGTATTCCGCACGCGTGGCCGTGGAGTAGTCGGTGGGAGCATCGGGTCGGTCCGCCCGCAAGAGCGTCGGCGGCACCAGGACAAGCACAGCCGCCAGCAGCAGCCTTCGCATCGCGGTCTCCTTCGCATGGACAGGGGAGGACAGGCTACCGTGCGGGCTGATCCGGCCCCTTCTCAATCCTTCGCTCAAGCGGAGTGTGCCATCCGCATACCGGCCCCGCACTGGTGCGCCGTACGTCCACAACAGAGCAGATGGGACGGACAGGAAGGATGGAAGAAAATCGACGGCATACGCTCGACGGCGCGAATGGCTTCGCGCTTGAGACGCCAATGCGTGCCAATACCGGGGCCGGTCGCTCGGGGTGCGCCGGTGCGGTGGTGCCGGAGGCGGGTGACCGGACGACCTGACCTTCCATCGGCAACCATGCGCATCGGCCCGACGTTCTTTCCGAAATGTCGGCGGAATCTTGAATTCTGCTGCGGAAGGGGGGCAGCCGATAGTGAAGGGCAGGCGATGCAGTCCGGTTTTCGTGGCTGTCATGATGCTGGTTTTGCCGGTTGCTGGCGCCCGTGCTGAAAGCCCCGGCCAGGGCGTGACCTCCGGACCGGCGTCCGGCAATCCTTCGGCGGCGGCGGGAAACAGCACCGGGCAGGGCACTGCCAGCGTGCAGGGCACGCCCGATAACAAATCAGGGCCGTCAACCCGGACAGACGGTCAGCAAGGCGTTGCCAACACCAGCCAGCCCGATGCCAAGGGGATCGGGGCGAAACCGGGAACCGAGGGCGGACCGAGCCCTCGTTGATGCCGTCACGCCGTCGGTTCGCGGGTCAGGGCATCTTTCCGGAGGGGGCAGCCTCTGTCGCGGGATGGTCGAGCGCATCCTGCAGCAGACGGGTCAGTGCGAACAGCCGCTGTTCGATCCGGCCAGGTACGTCGCAAACCGAGGCCAGCATTTGCCGGCGTTGATCGAAAACCCGTGCCTGCCACTCCACCTGTTGCCGCAAGGGATCAATCGCGCCAGCTTCACCAGCAGGCCCCGCAGGACTTCCGTGCAGCTTCTCCACCGCTTCCCGCAACTCCACGGCGAGGGCTTTTTGTCGTCGACCGAAGCGTTCCAGTCCGCTCAGGACACTGTCACGCTGCTGGTTCATCACCTCGAACAGCCCGACCAGCAACGAAAGTAGTTGTTGCCGCCGCTGAGCGCCGGCTCGGAGGGCGAAATCCTGGATATCTGCCTTCGCCTGGTCCAGCGGCAGGCGTCGCTCCGCCAGCCGGCGCACGGTTTCCGCCACGGTGGCGTCCGCCTGCCATCCGGCCGCTTCCGGGGCGGGGGATGGCCCAGCCCACATCGCGGCAAGCGACATCTCCGGCACCTTGATCTGCTGGCAGGGCCAATCGGGATCCTGTGTCCTTGGGGGGGCAGCCGGGGTTGCGCCAGTGGCGGCCAGCACGGCGGCCACGGTCACGAAGCTGCGAAGCCATCCGCTCATGCATCGCCTCCGCTGCGGCGTGCGATCAGCCCGCGCGCGGGGTCATAGGCCAGGATGGCGCCGGTGGTGAATACGACGGTTATTCCCATCACGACCGCCAGCGACAGCCAGTCCACTTCCACGTACAGGGCGAAGCGAATCAATTCGACCGCATAGGTGAAGGGATTGATCCGGCAGATCAGGTGCACCACCGGGCTCGATTGCTGCACCAGCCAGAGCGGATAGAGCGCCGAGGAGGCGAAGAACATCGGGAAGATGACGAAGTTCATGACCCCTGCGAAGTTCTCGAGCTGCCGGATCATCGAGGACAACAGCATGCCCATCGCCCCGAGCATGACCCCGGACAGAGCCAGGGCCGGCAGGACCGTGATATAGCCGGGCAGGGGCGGCTCGATCTCCCAGGCCCAGGCGATGGCCAGGAAGACATAGGCCTGCAGGATCGACACCACGGTGCTGGCCAGCAACCTGCCGCTCAGCAGGAACCAGCGTGGAAACGGGCTCACCAGCAGCATGCGCATATGGCCCATCTCCCGGTCATAGACCATCGACAGCGAGGACTGCATGCCATTGAAGAGCTGGATCATCGCGATCAGCCCGGGGGTGACGTAGACCTCGTACAGCACATAGGTCTGGTACGGCGGGATAATGGACACGCCGAGGATCTGTCGGAATCCGGCGGCAAAGATGAACAGCCATACCAGTGGCCGCACCAGTGCCGAGACGAAGCGCCCCCGCTGCTGCAGGAAGCGCAGCGCCTCCCGCCAGATGATGCCGCGCAGGCAGATCATGTACTGGCCAGTGCGGAAGCCACGCGGGGGGATGTGTTCATGGGAGGTCATGGCGCATCGTCCTGCCCGTCGCAGGTCAGGCGCATGAACGCCTCGCGCAGGTCCGTCGCTCCCGCGGCGACCTCCCCGGCCTCGCCCGCCGCCACGACCCGTCCCCGGTGCAGTACCACCACGGCATCGCCCGGGTCGATCTCGTCCAGCAGATGGGTCGCCCACAACACGGCGACCCCCCGGTTTTGCACCAGATCGCGGACGTGTCGCAGGATGCTCCTGCGGGAGGCGACATCGAGGCCGACCGTCGGCTCGTCCAGCACCAGCAGGCGCGGCGCGTGCAGCAGGGCCCGTGCGATTTCCACGCGCCGCATCTGCCCCCCCGACAACAGCCGCGCCCGGTCCCGCGCCCGGACAAGCAGCTCCACATCCCGCAGCACCGCCTCGGCCCGTGCCCGCGCCTCGCGCCCGCCGATGCCATGCAGCGCCGCGTGATAGAGCAGGTTGTCCATGACCGAAAGGTCGAGGTCGAGCGTGCGTGCCTGGAACACCACGCCCAGCCGGCGCAGCGCCTCGCCCGGTTCGCGCGCCACCGGGTGGCCGAGCACCTGGATGCTGCCCTGCCTGGTGTGGAACAGCCGTGTCACCAGGGAGAATAGCGTGGTCTTGCCGGCGCCGTTCAGCCCGAGCAGCGCGGTGAAGCGCGATTGCGGCACCGTCAGCGTCACGTCCCGCAACGCCGGACGGGAGCCATAGCTATGGCTCACCTTCTCGACCATGAGCGCCGGTGGGCCTGGCGGGGTCATTGCGGCGCGACGACCACTCCCCAGGGCAGGCGCCCGACCGGGATCGACTTCACGACCCTCAAGGCCCCGACATCGATGACGGAGATGTCGTTGGACAGGCCGTTCGTGGTGAGGAGGTATTTCCCATCCGGCGTGAAGGCCATCTGCCAGACACGTTGCCCCACCAGCAGGTACTTCTTCACCTCGTAGCTTCCGGTATCCACCACGGCGACACGGTTCGCCGGTCCAAGCGCGACGAAGGCCAGCGAATCATCCGGGGCGAAGCGGAGGCCCACCGGCTGGATCGCTTCCGCCCGCAGCCCCGGTACCGTGAAGGCGATCCTGTGAGTCACCGCGTGCCGGGTCGGATCGATCACGCTCACGGTGCCGCCGAGTTCCGCGGACACCCAGACCTCCCGCCCGTCATGCCGGTACTGGGCGATGCGTGGCCTGGCATCGACCAGCACGCTGGCCACCATCCGCTGACTGGCGACATCGAAGAAATGCGCCATGTTGGTCGTCTCGGAGGTGTTGACGATGGTGCGGCCGTCCGGGCTCACTTCCATGCCCTCCGGTTCCACGCCCGTCGATATCTGCGCCAGCATCTGGCGCTTGGCGACGTCGATGATCGTCACCATGTTGTCGTTCTCGTTGGAGACGAACAGCGGGTTGCCGGAGACATGCAGCACGAAGGTCTCCGGATCGGGGCCGGATGGCAACGTGCCTGTGATCGCCAATGTCTTCGGGTCGATGATCTGGATGATGTCGTCGTCGCTGGCGCACAGCAGGATCTCGCGACCATCGGGTGTCATGGTGATGCCGCGGGGGCGCTGGCCGACCGGAACGGTCTTCACCGTCTTCATCTGGTCGAGGTCGACGACGCTGATGGTATTGTCGCGTTCGTTGCTGACATAGGCAATGAAGGCCCTGGCCGGCAAGGCGGGCAGCGTCGTGGCCAGAAGCAGCACGGCGGTTCGTAGCGCCTTTCGAATCATGGCAATTTGCACCGTGTTTCCGGTCGATCGACACCAAGCGTGTCGAGTTCATTCACCTGATGCAGGAAGCCGGGTTGCGGCGAGACGGACACGACGTTACGGCCGTCGGACAGCAGGATTGGCTGCCGCAACTGCCCGTTCCAGGCGCGCAGTGTCAGCTTCTGCCCCTTGTGGGCGCCCACGCCGAAATCCGGCGACCGCAACTGGCCGATCAGCTTCTGCGGTTCCGCGCCGCCGCGGCTCGCGGCCTCGCCGATCAGGCGCATGGCGGTCCAGGCCTGCATGTCGAGCGGAGTCATGCCACGGTGGAACATGCGCCGAAAGCGATCCTGCACCTGCGTGCCGCCCCAGGATTCGCTCGATGCATCCCAGGTCACCGGGCGCAACCCGGCCGATCCCGCCACCGGTCGCGGGTCCCAGGTGCGGTAGGGCAGATAGCCGGCGAACACCTCGTTCTCGTCGGCGGCGACCAGGACATCGTACTCCGGCAGGCCCTGGGTGAAGACCGGCATCTGCTGCTGCGTCTGCAACAGGCCCGTGTCGGTCTGCCGGGAGCCTCCGGTATCCTTGTAGATGATCTCCTTGACGATGCGCGCACCGAAGCGCTGCGCTGCACGGCGATAGGCATCGGCCAGCAGCGCATCGTCCGGATGCGATCCCGCCGCCAGCACCCAGCGCGACCATTTCTTCCAGACCAGGTACTGCGCCAGCGCGTCGGCCAGCATGCTGCGCGACGGGGCCACATGGATCACCGCGGCACTGCAGTTCTCTTCGCGCAGGGCGTCGTCCGGCGCGGCGATGTTGAACAGGGTGATTCCCCGCTGCGATGCCACGGGGGCAAGCTGCAGGATGGTGGGCGCCGGGGCATCGGTCAGCACCAGTCCGATGCCGTCATCGGCCAGCCGGTTCAGCGCACCAACGACGTCGTCACCGGCGCGCACCGGGATGGTCTGCCACTCGTAGCGTTGGCCGATGAAGCTTCCGGTGCTGTTGTTGTCGGCCAGTGCCAGTCGTGCCCCGGCCAGCCCATCGTCGGCGGCCGGTCGATCGAGCAGGGAGATGGCCAGCCGCGGCTCCGTCCAGCGGAGATAGCCGATGTGGATCACCGCCTCGGCCCGGGCCGGTGCGGCCACGAATCCCATCAACGCCATTCCGGTGATGGCGGTCCGTCTGCCGATGACGTTGTCGGCGGTGCGGTCTGGACGTTTCATTGAGACCAGGATGAACAGCCATCCGGCCGCGTTCAAGGGCCGCAGGACCAAAGGGAGCGTGATGGACAGGGCAGGGGAGGGAAAATCCGGTGAACGATGGCTGGCCCTGCCCGGCGTCATCACGACGCTGACGTCTTTGCAGGCACAGGCGAAGCCGTTGCGGACCGCAGTGTTCGACGTCGAGTTCGTCGACACCAGCCTGGAAGGGGAAATCCATGGCCCGCGGCCGGAGGAAAGGGAGCGACTGATCCGCATGGATGCACAACTGCGCGATCGTCGATATCCGCGGCAACACCAACGAGTCCTGGGCGCGGGGACTGCGCTTCCTGCTGCGCAACCGTCTGCTTGCCGGCGACTGGTCGGCGCCGCGGTGACGAATGGTCGTGGCTGCCAGGGCAGGGTGCGGGATCCATCGCGCTTGTCCATTGCGCATCGCGCGCAGCATAGTCATCCGAGCCCGCATGACGCCGCAACCGTCACCGCCCCACCTGGCCGGGATCACGGGGCGGGATAAGAACAGGAGGGATGGATGGCGGATCGCCCTAAGGAGCGCGTGTACAAGGACGCCGAACTACAGCAACTTCTGCGCGAACGCCTGCCGCACTGGCGGTTCGAGCAAGGCCATATCTGCCGTGCTTATCGGACGGCATCCTGGAAGGCCACGCTGATGGTTGTCAACACCATCGGCCATCTCGCCGAGGCGGCGTGGCATCATCCCGACCTTGCCGTGTCCTATGCAACCGTCGAGGTCAGGCTGATGACCCACACGGCCAAGGGCATTACCGACAAGGACCTCGAACTCGCGGCGAAGATCGAGGAGGTGATCCAGTGGCAGCCCGCCCGGGCGGGGGGTGCCCTGGAGGGCACGCCGGAGGGCGACGAGCGGTTCGCCTATATCACGTACGATGACTGACGCCTGCCGTCATGGACCTTGTCGACCTGATCCTGCTCGCCTGCCTGCTGACCGATCCCGGAATCTGCCGGGAACATCACGTCCTGCTGCAATCCACCGCCTCGTTGCGATCCTGTACGATGCAGGCACCGGCCTTCCTGGCGCAATGGTCGGGGGCTCACCCCGGCTGGCGGGTGGTGCGCTGGCATTGCGACTGGCCCGATCACGAGGGACGGAGCACGGATCTCTCGAGGCGTCCTGCCGGGGCGACGCTTTGACAGGTCACGGTGGCGGATGCTGAAACGCATGGCGTTTGCAGCAAGCGATGATGTGCCCCGCAGAGGGCCACAAGGGAGGTTGCGTGATTCGCATCGGTCTTCTGGCGACCCTGTTGATGGTCGCGTCCGCCATGGCTGCCCGTGCCCAGGATGCGGCGGCCGGGGAGAAGGATTTCGTGGTCTGCCGCTCCTGTCACCAGATCGGCCCGACCGCGAAGAACGCCGTCGGCCCGGTGCTGAACGGCGTGGTCGGCCGCAAGGCCGGCACGATTCCGGGCTTCAGCTATTCCGAGGCCAACCGCAATTCCGGCCTGACCTGGACGCCCGAGGAACTGGACAAGTACCTCACTTCGCCGCAAACCGTGGTTCCCCGCACGAAAATGATCTTCCCGGGAATCAAGGATGAGACGAAGCGCAAGAATATCATTGCCTTCCTGGAGCAATACGGTCCGGACGGAAACAGGAAGTAGTCGGCCGGGTGCCGCCGGGCGGCACGACCGATGCGCCTGATCGAGCCCCTCGGCCTGCTCGAGGGCGAGGCGGCCCGGCAGGCGATCGGCGAGGGCCGGGCGCTGAGGCTGGCGGGGGGCGGTGCCTTCACCCTGGCCCGCCTGATCGATGGCGATTCAAGGCGCCTCGTGGCGGCCACGGACCTGCCCGCCGACTGGCATGACCTTGCCACCCGGCTTGGCACCACCCCGCCCGACTGGGCCGGGTTTGGTGCCGTGCCGGTGGTCATGGGCATCGTCAATGTCACCCCGGACAGTTTCAGCGATGGCGGCGACCGTTTCGACCCCGGCCGCGCCTGCGCCGCGGGACGGGAGATGGTGGAAGCGGGGGCCGGCATCCTCGACATCGGCGGCGAGAGCACGCGGCCCGGCTCCGCCCCCGTGTCGCCGGAGCAGGAACAGGCCCGTATCCTGCCGGTGATCCGCGGCCTGCGCGATCTCGGGGTGCCGATTTCGGTCGACACACGCCACGCATCCACCATGGCGGCCGCGCTCGATGCCGGGGCCGCCATCATCAACGACGTCTCGGCGCTGGCCCACGATCCCCGAGCGCTTGCCGTGGTCGCCGGCCATGGCGCCCCCGTGGTGCTGATGCATATGCGCGGCACCCCCGACACCATGGCCTCGCTTGCCCAGTACCAGGATGTCGCGGTGACGGTGACGCGGGAACTCGCCGCCCGTGTCGCCGCGGCGGAGGCGGCCGGCATTCCCCGCGCCCGGATCGTGCTCGATCCCGGGATCGGCTTTGCCAAGGACCTCGGCCATAACCTGGAGACGCTGCGGCGCCTGCCGCTGCTGCTCAATCTTGGCTGCCGCCTTCTGGTCGGGGTGTCGCGGAAATCCTTCATCGGCGGGGTCGTCGGCGGCATTCCCCCGAAGCAGCGCGATCCCGGATCACTGGCGGCGGCGTTGTTCGCGCTGGCACGCGGGGCCTCGATCCTGCGGGTGCACGATGTCGCGGCGACGGTGCAGGCGGTGCGCGTCTGGCAGGCGCTGTCGACCGGCCTGCCGCCGCACTGATCCGCGTGCCGACGGGGGGCGGGTTTCGCCTGCCCCTCTGGCCCCGCTCTTGCTAAACCGGCCCGGGGGCTGCCGCCGCAGGCAGGCCGAACAGTATGGAACTGCCGACGGCGTGAAGATCCTGCTGGCTGACGACGATGCTGATCGGGCCGCCTATCTCGCCCGGGCGCTGCGCCGCGACGGCGATATTTCGGTCGTCTGCGCCCTTCCGGGGCAGCTTCTGCACGATGCCGTGGCGCTGCATGCGCCCGACGTGGTGCTGGTGGACATGACCCGGCCCGACCGCGACACGCTCGAGGGGGTCAGGCAGCTTTCCGGCAGCCGCCCGCATCCGGTCGTGCTGTTCGTGGACGAGGACGATCCGGCGTTCATGGAAGAGGCCATTGCCGCCGGGGTCTGTTCCTACAATGTCGGCTCGGTCGCGCCCGCCGAGGTTCGGCCGGTGCTGCGCGCCGCGGTCGCCCTGTTCCACCGCCATGAACAGACCCGTGCCGCCCTCAGCGAGGCCGAGGCCCGCCTGCAGGAACGGGCGCTGATCGACCGGGCCAAGGCCATGCTGATCCGCACCCGCCGCTGCTCCGAGCCCGAGGCCTATCGCTGGCTGCAGCGCCAGGCCATGGCCGGCGGCCGGCGCCTCGCCGACGTCGCCCGCGCGGTGCTGCAGACCAATGGGGAGATCGCGCCATGACCGCCGCCCTGCGCCTCGGCGTGCTCCGTCTTGCCGACAGCGCGCCCGCGGTGCTGGCTGAAGCCGAGGGGCTGTTCGCCGCCGAGGGGGTGGAGGTGGCGCTGCAGGTCGAGCCGTCCTGGGCGAATGTCGCGGACAAGCTGGCCTGGGGCATGCTGGACGCGGCCATTATGCTGCCGCCGCTGGCGCTGGCCATGGCCGCCGGGTTGCGGGGCCGCCGCACCGGCCTGATCGTGCCGATGGGTATCAGCCGCGGCGGCAATTCGGTGGTGGTCGCGCGCGACGTGCCGGCGGGGGCGGATCTGGCCCCCTGGCTGCGCAGCCGCGCGCAGCCGCCGCGCTTCGCCGTCGTGCATGGCTTTTCCACCCATAACCTGCTGCTGCGCCACTGGCTGGCGGCGGGCGGCATCGATCCGGACCGCGCCGTGGAGATCGTCGTGGTGCCGCCCGATCGCGTAGTCGGTGAACTCGCCGCTGGCCGCATTGCCGGCTTCTGCGCCGGTGCGCCCTGGGGGGAGGTTGCGGCGGAGCAGGGGGTCGGTCAGGTCCTGTTGGGCACGTCGTCAATTCGCCCGGGGCATCCGGAAAAATGCCTCGCCCTGGCCGAGGGGCTCTTGCGCAGTCGGCCCGGCGAGGTGGCGGCGCTGCTGCGCGCATTGCTGCGGGCGCAGCGTCTATGTGCCGATCCGGCCCTCGCGCCGGAGTTGGCTGCGCTGCTGGCGGCGCGGCTGGCCTTGCCGCAGGCGGCGGTGCGCCTGGCTCTGCCCGGTGGTGGCGCCACGGAGTGCATCGGCTTCGCCGGGGCGGACGCGATTACGGTCGGGGAGGCGCTCTGGTTCCTGGCGGAGATGCGCCGGTGGGGATGGCTGGAGGACGGCGCCGACGATGCCGCCTTCGCGGCCAGGGTCTACCGGCCGGACGTCCTGGCCGAGCTTGCCGTGGGATAAAGGCAGCTCGACCAGTGGGAATGGGCCTGTGTTCGCCCAAAATATGATCATTTATGCCTGTAAGCGCGGAAAATAGGCAAATATAGATATTTATATGTGCATTTGCCTGCATCGTGAGCGCATCCGGGGTGGCGATTTTGCCCATTCCGTGGTCGCGTTTTGTGGCATGCCCATTGCTCCTTAGCCACTGCCGGGCGCAGCCTGCCCGGGGACGGGCATCCAATGGCGGATGTCCCGTGTCATCGGGGCCGTTCCGGCCTCTGACCGATGCCGGCGGGCCAAGGACGGTCCGCCCCGGGCGCCATGCCCCCGGAGCATCAGCCAATGACCAAGGGTTTCTTCAAGGCCGGGCATCTGCCCACCCTGTTCGCCGCTTTCCTCTATTTCGACCTGAGCTTCATGACCTGGGTGCTGCTCGGGCCGCTCGGCGTCGCCATTTCCCGTGACCTGGGCCTCACCCCGGCCGAAAAGGGGCTGATGGTCGCGGTGCCGGTGCTGGCCGGTGCCATCCTGCGCGTGATCCTCGGCGTGCTGGTCGACCGCTACCGCCCGAAGCGGGTCGGCATCGTCGCCCAGATCCTGGTGATCGCCGGGCTCGGCGTCGCCTGGGCGCTGGGGATCTCCAGCTATCAGGGTACGCTGCTGCTGGGCGTGGTGCTCGGGCTGGCCGGCGCCTCCTTCGCCGTCGCCCTGCCGCTCGCCTCATCCTGGTATCCGCCGGAGCACCAGGGCACCGCGCTCGGCCTCGCCGGCGCCGGCAATTCCGGCACGGTGCTCGCCGCCCTGTTCGCCCCCGGCCTCGCCGTGCTGTTCGGCTGGCAGAATGTGATCGGCCTTGCCACCCTGCCGCTGCTGGCGACGCTGGCCCTGTTCATTCTGCTGGCAAAGGACAGCCCGCTTGCGCCGGCCCGCAAGCGTTTCGCCGATTACATGCGGCTGCTGCGGATCGGCGATGCGTGGTGCTTCATGTTCTTCTATGCCGTCACCTTCGGCGGCTTCGTCGGGCTCGCCTCCTCGCTGACCATCTACTTCAACGATGCCTATGGCCTGTCCGCCGTCGCCGCCGGCTATTGCACCGCGACGGTGGTGTTCGCCGGCTCCCTGGTCCGCCCCCTGGGCGGCGCCGTGGCCGACCGCGTCGGCGGGGTGCGGGCGCTGACCGCGCTCTATGCCGTCGCCGCCATGGCCTTCGCCACCATCGCCACCGGCCCCGGCTCGATCTGGCTGGCGATGCCGGTGTTCCTGATCGGCATGCTGGCCCTGGGCATGGGCAACGGCGCGGTGTTCCAACTGGTGCCGCAGCGCTTCCCGCGCGAGATGGGCATCATGACCGGCCTCGTCGGCATGACTGGCGGCTTCGGCGGCTTCTACCTGGCGTCCAGCCTCGGTTACGCCCGCCAGATCACCGGCAGCTACGGTCCCGGCTTCATGGTCTTCGCGGGGCTCGCCGCCATCGCCCTGGTCGGCATCGCCGGAGTCGGGCGCCGCTGGCGCGGCACCTGGGTCGCCCTCTACAACGCGGCGCGCGTCTGAGCGGGGAGGGCAGGCACCATGAACATGCTCGCACCCAGCCGCCGTCGCCTCGTGCTGGTCGGCAACGGCATGGCCGGCATCCGCACGCTGGAGGAAATCCTCGCCCGCGCGCCAGCCGCCTTCGACATCACCGTGTTCGGCGCCGAGCCACACGGCAACTACAACCGCATCATGCTGTCCCCGGTGCTTGCCGGGGACAAGAGCTTTGCCGACATCGTCACGCATGACCGTCCCTGGTACGCGGAACGCGGCATCGAGCTGATCGCCGGCGAGGCAGTCGCCGAGATCGACCGCACCGCCCGCGTGGTGCGCGGCGAGTACGGCACCACGCGCCCCTATGACGTGCTGCTGCTCGCCACCGGATCAGAGCCCTTCATCATCCCCGTGCCCGGCGCCGATTTGCCGGGCGTGGTCGGGTTCCGCGGTATCGCCGATGTCGAGACCATGCTCGGCGCGGCGCGCACGGGCGCTCCGGCAGTGGTGATCGGCGGTGGCCTGCTCGGGCTCGAAGCCGCCAGCGGCCTTGCCCGCCGCGGCATGGACGTGACCGTGCTGCACCTGATGCCGACGCTGATGGAGCGTCAGCTCGATCCGGTCTCCGCCGGCATGCTCCGCGACGATCTCACCGCGCGCGGCCTGACCATCCTCACTGAAGCCAATACCAAAGCCATCCTGGGCGAGGGCCGAGTCCAGGTCGTGCAACTGGCCGACGGGCGCGAGATCCCGGCCGAACTCGTGGTCATGGCGGTCGGCATCCGCCCGAACGCGACGCTGGCGCGGGCGGCGGGACTCGCCTGTGGCCGCGGCGTGCGCGTGGACGACGCCATGCGCAGTTCCGATCCGCATGTCTTCGCAGTCGGCGAGTGCATCGAGCATCGCGGCGCCACCTACGGCCTCGTCGCCCCGCTCTGGGACATGGCCAAGGTCTGCGCGGATGCCCTCACCGGGGTCGCCGACACGGCCTATGTCCCCGCCGTCACCGGCACAAGGCTGAAGGTCACCGGCATCGACATGTTCTCCGCCGGTGACTTCCTCGGCGATGCCGGTACCGAGGAGATCGTCTTCCGCGACGCCGCCCGTGGCGTGCACAAGCGCCTCGTGCTGCGCGGCGACACGCTTGCCGGTGTCGTGCTCTACGGCGATGCCGCCGATGCCGCCTGGTATTTCGGCATGCTCAAGGCCGGCACCGACGTTTCGGCGCTGCGCGACGGCCTGATCTTCGGCCCCGCAATTGCCGGTGCCCCCGCCGCCGGTGTGGAAAGCCTGCCCGACACCGCCGAGATCTGCGGCTGCAACGGCGTCTCCAAGGGCCGCATCGTCGAGGCCATCACTCGCCTGAAGCTCACCACCGTGGAAGCGGTGCGCGCCCATACCAAGGCCTCCGCTTCCTGCGGCAACTGCACCTGTCAGGTGGAGGCGCTGCTGCAGCACACCGCCGGCAGCGCTTATGACGCGGCCCCCAAGGTCAGGCCGATGTGCAAATGCACCCCGCACGGCCATGACGCGGTGCGCGCGGAGATCCGCGCCCGCGGGCTGAAGACCATCCCGGCGGTGATGCGCGCGCTTGACTGGGCCACGCCGGATGGCTGCGCGTCCTGCCGCCCGGCGCTGAACTACTACCTGCTGTGCGAATGGCCCGGGGAGTATGTCGATGACGCCCAGAGCCGCTTCGTCAACGAGCGCCTGCACGCGAACATCCAGAAGGACGGCACCTATTCGGTGGTGCCCCGCATGTGGGGCGGCGTCACCACCGCCGCCGAGCTGCGCGCCATCGCCGACGTGGTGGAGCGCTACGCCATCCCCGGCGTGAAGGTCACCGGCGGCCAGCGCATCGACCTGCTCGGCGTCACCCGCGAGCAACTGCCGCAGGTCTGGCGCGACCTCAACGCCGCCGGCATGGTGTCCGGCCACGCTTATGGCAAGGCGCTGCGCACGGTGAAGACCTGCGTGGGCTCCGAGTGGTGCCGCTTCGGCACGCAGGATTCCACCGCCATGGGCATCGCCCTGGAAAAGATGGCCTGGGGCAGTTGGACGCCGCACAAGACCAAGCTCGCCGTCTCCGGCTGCCCGCGCAACTGCGCCGAGGCCACGATCAAGGATTTCGGCGTCATCGCGGTGGAGAGCGGCTGGGAACTGCACGTCGCCGGCAATGGCGGCATCAAGGTGCGCGTCACCGACCTGCTCACCAAGGTCGCCACGCCCGAGGAGGTGCTGGAATACGCCGCCGCCTTCCTGCAGCTCTATCGCGAGGAGGCGCGCTACCTGGAGCGCACCGCCCCCTGGGTCGAGCGCGTCGGTATCGACAGCATCCGCCGGCGCCTCGTCGACGATCCCGATGGCCGTCGCGCCCTGCGCGATCGCTTCCTGCACGCGCAGCGTTTCGCCCAGGACGATCCCTGGGCGCAGGAGGCCGAGAAGGCTGAGCGGTTCACCGATCTTGCCGTGGTGGAGTGATGCCGATGGACGGAGGTTTCCCCGCCTGGCGGGATGTCGGCGCGATCGACGACATCCCGCTTCCCGGTGCCCGCACGGTCGCGACCGCCGCCGGGCCGGTTGCCATCTTCCGCACCGCCGACGACCAGGTCTTCGCGCTGTACGATCGCTGTCCGCACAAGGGCGGCAAACTGTCGCAGGGCATCGTGCACGGTCATTCCGTAACCTGTCCGCTGCACAACTGGGTGCTGTCGCTGGAAACCGGCGAGGCCGCGGCGCCCGACGATGGCTGCGCCCGTCGCTTGCCGGTGCGGCTGCAGGGACGGCGCATCCTGCTCGGGGCCGGCGCATGACCGCCGTGCACAGCACCTGCCCTTATTGCGGCGTCGGCTGCGGCGTCATCGCCGGCGGCGAGGCGGTACGGGGCGATCCCGCGCATCCATCCAATCGCGGCCGGCTCTGCTCGAAGGGGGCGGCGCTTTCCCGCACCCTCGATGACAGCTTCCGCCTGACCGAGCCGTTGCTCGGCGGCGTGCCGGCCGGCTGGGACAGCGCGCTTGACCACATCGCCGGTCGCTTCGCCGACACCATCGCCCGGCATGGGCCGGACAGCGTCGCCTTCTATGTCTCCGGCCAGTTCCTCACCGAGGACTACTACGTTGCCAACAAGCTGATGAAGGGCTTCATCGGCAGCGCCAATATCGACAGCAATTCGCGCCTGTGCATGGCCTCGACGGTGGCCGGCCATGTCCGTGCCTTCGGCGAGGACGTGGTGCCCGGCACCTACGACGACTGGGAGCAGGCCGATCTGGTGGTGCTGGTCGGCAGCAACACCGCCTGGTGCCATCCGGTGCTGCATCAGCGTCTGCAGGCCGCACGGGCGGCGCGTGGGACCAAAGTGGTGGTGCTCGACCCGCGCCGCACCGCCACCGCCGAAGCCGCCGACCTGCATCTGCCGCTCGCCCCCGACAGCGACGTGGCAGCGTTCAACGGCCTGCTCGTGCATCTCGCCGGGTCAGGCGCTCTTGATGACGCCTGGATCGGGCGCCATGCCACCGGCCTGGCCGATGCGCTCGCCGCCGCGCGCGCCGACGCGCCCTGCCTCGACGCCGTCGCGGCGCGCTGCGGCGTCGATCCCGAGGCGCTGGAGACCTTCTACGCCTGGTTCGCCGCCACCGAGCACAGCGTCACGGCGTTCTCGCAGGGGGTGAACCAATCGACCGGCGGCACCGACAAGGTGAACGCCATCATCAATGTCCATCTCGCCACCGGCCGCATCGGCCGGCCCGGCATGGGGCCGTTCTCGCTGACCGGCCAGCCCAACGCCATGGGCGGGCGGGAAGTCGGCGCGCTCGCCAACCAGCTCGCCGCGCATCTGCGTTTCGATCACGCCGAGGACCGCGCCGTGCTGCGGGACTTCTGGCAGGCCCCCAACCTTGCCACCACGCCCGGCCTGAAGGCCATCGAGCTGTTCGAGGCGGTGGCCGATGGCCGCGTCAAGGCGATCTGGATCGCCGCCACCAACCCCGTGGCCAGCATGCCGCGCGCCGGCCGCGTCCGGCAGGCGCTGGCGGATTGCCCCTTCGTCGTCGTCTCCGATTGCTGGCCCACCGACACCACCGCGCTGGCTGATGTCGTGCTGCCCGCCGCCGGCTGGGGCGAGAAGGACGGCACCGTCACCAGCTCGGAGCGCCGCATTTCCCGCCAGCGCCCGTTTCGGGCCGCGCCCGGCCTCGCCCGGCCGGATTGGTGGGCCTTCGCTCAGGTGGCGCGCCGCTTGGGCTGGGCGGACCACTTCGCCTGGGACGGCCCGGCTGCCATCTTCCGCGAACATGCCGCGCTGTCGGCCCGCGCCAATGACGGGTGCCGCCTGTTCGATATCGGCGCGCTCGCCGGCCTGGACGATGCTGCCTATGACGCGCTGCGGTCGGTGCGCTGGCCGCTGCCGGCCGGCGCGGCCGGGGAGGGGGGACGGCTGTTCGCCCTCGGCGGCTTCCCCACCGCGGATGGCCGCGCCCGGCTGGTGCCGGTGCGGGCCCCGGAACCCCGACCAGATGGCGCCTTCGTGCTGAACACCGGCCGCGTGCGCGACCAATGGCACAGCATGACCCGCACCGGCCGCGTACCGGAACTCGCCGCCCACACACCCGAGCCGCTCCTGTCCATCCATCCCGGCGATGCTGCCCGACTCGGCCTCGCCGATGGCGCGCTGGCCCGGGTGGAAACGCCGGAGGGCGCGGTCGTGCTGCGCGTCGGCACCACGCACGCCCAGCGCCGCGGCGAGGTGTTCGCGCCGATGCACTGGAGCGGCACCTTCGCGTCCCATGGTACGGTCGCGCGCGCCACCGGTGCCGGCTGCGACCCGCTTTCCGGCCAGCCCGGGCTGAAATCCACGCCCGCCCGGGTGGCACCGCTGCCCGCGCATTTCGAGGGTCTGCTGCTCCGCCGCATCCCCGGCACCGCTCCCGACGGCGTTCACTGGGTCCGCATTCCCTTGCCGGCGGGTGAGCTGTTCCGCCTCGCCGGCCTTGACGCCCAGCCGGAAGGCGACGCGCTCGCCCGCCTGCTTGGCGCCCCTGCCGGGGCCGAAATCATCGAGATGGCCGATCCAGGCCGCCTGACCTTTCGCCGCGCCGCGCTGCTGGGCGGGGAATTGCACGCCATCCTGGCGCTCGCCCGCACCCGGGCGGCCCTGCCGTCCGAGGCGGCGCTGGCCGACCTGCTCGGCCGCCGGGTCGTCCCGACGACACGCCCCCGCCTGCTCGCCGGCATCGCCACGGCACCCGCCGAGGGACCCCGCATCTGTGCCTGCCTCGGTGTTTCCGAGGCCGCCATCCGCCACGCCATCGTGACCCATCGCCTGCACAGCATTGCCGAACTCGGTGCCATGCTCGGCGCCGGCACGAATTGCGGTTCCTGCGTCCCCGAGCTTGAGAGGATCCTGCGCGATGTCCGCGAACCCGCCCTCTGACCGCCCTGCCGGGGTCCTGTTGCGCGCTGCCGACGCGGACGCCGCCCACGCCCTGCTGTCGCTGGCGCAAGCGGCGGGCATCGCGGTGACGCTGGTGGCCCCGGAACCGCCCCCTGTCCCGAAGCGTCCCCGCGCGACCCTGGTCGGCGCCGGACCCGGGGATCCCGAACTGCTCACCTTGCGCGCCGTCCGCGCCCTGCGCGAAGCCGATGTCGTGCTCTACGACGCCCTGGTCGAACCCGCGGTGCTGGATCTTGTCCCGCCCAAGGCCCGCCGCATCGATGTCGGTAAGCGCTGCGGCCGCCACGCCATGAGCCAGGCCGCCATCAACACCCTGATCGTCCGGGAAGCCCGCGCCGGCGCCCATGTGGTCCGGCTCAAGGGCGGCGATCCCTTCATCTTCGGCCGCGGCGGCGAGGAACTCGACAGCCTGCGCGCCGCCGGCGTGCCGGTGGAGGTGGTCCCCGGCATCACCGCCGCCTGCGCCACCGCGGCGCGGCTGGGCATCCCGCTCACCCATCGCGACGTGGCGCGCTCACTGCATCTGGTCACCGGCCATGGCAGCGACGGCGCCGTGCCGGGGCATGACTGGGCCGGACTCGCCGCCTCCGGTGGCACCGTCGCCGCCTACATGGCCGCGCGCACCCTGCCCACCATCGCCGCCCGTCTCACCGAGGCCGGCCTGCCCGGCTCCACCCCCGCCGTCGCCGTCGAGAACGCGAGCCGCCCCGGTGAGCGCGCGCTGTTCGGCACGCTCGCCGAGTTGCCCGCCTGCTTGCACGAACAAGGGTTTTCCGGTCCCACTCTGGTGCTGATCGGCGCGGTGGTCGCGCTGGCACAGGCCCGGAAAGACACGCTCCATCGTGCCGCCTGAGACATCGCTCGCCCGCTTCGCCGAATTCGTCGCCGCCCTCGGGCGCGGTCCGGGCAAATCGCGCGCGCTCACCCGCGACGAGGCGCGCGAAGCCTTCACCATGGCCCTGGCCGGGGACGTGGATCCGCACCAGCTTGGCGCCTTCCTGATGCTGCTGCGCTACCGCGGCGAGGACGGCGCGCAGATCGCCGGCATGGTCGAGGCGGCCCAGGCCACGTTGCCTCCGGCCCCCCCGGCCGATCTCGACTGGCCGAGCTACGGCGCCGGCCGCACCCGGGGCCTGCCCTGGTTCCTGCTTGCCGCGCTGGCGCTCGCCCGATCGGGCGTACGGGTGCTCATGCACGGCTCGAACGAACTCGGCAGCGCGGTTTCCGTCGCCGACGGGCTGGCGGCACTCGGCCTGGCGCCGGCCCGCGACATGGACGCGGCGGCGGAGTCGCTCGATCGCACCGGCTTCGCCTATCTGCCGGTGGCCACGCTTGCCCCCGCGCTTGACCGGCTGCTTGGTCTGCGCCGCCTGTTCGGGCTGCGCTCGCCGGTGAACACCGCGTCCCGCCTGCTCGATCCGGCGCGCGCGCCGGCCGGAGTCGATGGCGTGTTCCACCCGGCCTATCTGGATGTGCATCTGGCGGCGGCCGAATGCCTGGGCCGCCCGCGCCTGCTGGTGCTGAAAGGCGGCGGCGGCGAAGCCGAGCGCGTCCCGGCCAAGCCGGGGACGGCGTTCCTCTGGTCACAGGCCGGCGGCCGGACGGAAATCGCCTTGCCGGGTCAGCCCGGCCTCGTTCTCGCCGAGACCCTGCAACGCTCGCCGGATCTCTTCGCCGCCGTCTGGCACGGCGAGGCCACGCCACAAGCCGCGATCATGACCATCCAGGCGACGATCGGCCTCGCATTGCTGGCCCTTGGGCGGGCACAGGATCCCGGCGAAGCCGAGGCCGAAGCAGCGCGGATCTGGGCGGATCGTCGCTGACGTGGCGGGGCGTTGCCCCGCGCCCCACCAGGAGGCTTTGCCTCCTGGACCTCCACCAAGGGCTTCGCCCTTGGAACCCATGACTCTGTGCCGCGCAGCGAGAATGGGATCCAAGGGCCTTGTGGCCCTTGGCGGGTCACGGGCAGAGCCCGTGCCTTACGCTTCCGGCGGGTCTTCCAGCCCCAGCGCCCGCAACCGGGCCCCTTCCTCGTCCCATCCCCCGCGTTCGCGCACATTGAGGAACAGGTGCACCGGCCGTTCGAACAGCCGGGTCAGTTCGGCGCGGGCGCGGGCGCCGATGTCGCGGATACGGGTGCCGCCCTGGCCGATCAGGATCGCCTTCTGCCCGGCACGCGCGACGTAGATGGTCGCCTCGATGCGCACCGACTTGTCCTTGCGTTCCTGCCAGGACTCGGTCTCGACCGTGGTGCCGTATGGCACTTCCTCGTGGGTCTGCAGGAAGACCTGTTCGCGCACGATCTCGGCGGCGAGCAGCCGGTCGGGCAGGTCGGTCAGGTCGTCGTCCGGGTAGAGATGCGGGCTTTCCGGCATGGCGGCGGCCAGGGCCGCGAGCAGGGCTTCCAGCCCGTCGCCCTTGGCGGCGCTGACCATGAAGGTCTGCTCGGCCGGCACCAGCGTCGCCAGCTCGGCGGTGAGCGGCAGCAGGCGCGGCCGGTCGATCAGGTCGACCTTGTTCAGCACCAGCCAGATGCGCCCGCCCCGGGCCTTGATCCGTTCGGCGATGGCGCGCACGTCGTCGGTGAGGCCGGTGCGGGCGTCGACCAGGAACAGCACCAGGTCGGCGTCCTGCGCCCCGGTCCAGGCGGCGTGGACCATGGCGCGGTCGAGCCGGCGGCGCGGGCGGAAGATGCCCGGCGTGTCCACCAGCAGGATCTGGGTGGCCTCGCGCACCAGGATGCCCAGCACGCGGAAGCGCGTGGTCTGGGCCTTCGGGGAGACGATCGAGAGCTTGGCCCCGGTCAGCCGGTTGAGGAGGGTCGACTTGCCGGCATTCGGCGCGCCGACGATGGCGGCAAAGCCGCAACGAGAAGGTGTATCGGTCATCCGCGCAGTTTCCGCAGCAGGTCCTCGGCGGCAAGGCGTTCGGCGATGCGCTTGCTGCCGGCCGTGCCGGTGCCTTCCTGGCCGGCGGCGGCGACCGCGATCACGAACACCGGATCATGCGGCGGCCCTTCGCGGGAAACCATGGTGTAGTTGGGCAATTGCATGCCGCGCGCGAGCAGCCATTCCTGCAGCGCCGTCTTGGGGTCCTTGGGCGGCTCGGCCAGGCTGTTCATGGGATCGTCCCAGGCGTGGCGGACGAACCGGCGCGCGGTTTCCAGCCCGCCGTCGAGATAGAGCGCGCCGATCAGCGCTTCCATCGCGTCGGCCAGCACGGTGGCGAGCCGGCGCACCCCGGCGCGGGATTCGCCCGGCGCCACCTGCAGCACGGCAGGCAGCCCCAGGCGCTCGGCGATGCCGGCGAGCACGGGCTGCGAGACCAGATGCGCGAGTCGGGGGCCGAGCTGGCCTTCCTGCTCCTGCGGGAAACGTTCGGCCAGCCACTCGGCGATCAGCAGGCCGAGCACCCGGTCGCCGATGAACTCCAGCCGCTCGTTGGAACCGGCGCCGTTGCTGCGGGCGGTCCGCCCGCGGGCGAGCAGGCGGCCGGCCACCGCGGAGCGATGGGTGAGGGCCTCGCGCAGCAGGTCGGGTTTGGCGAAGTCGTGCCCGAGGATCTCCTGCGCCCGGGCGTGAGCCGGCAGCGCGGCCTGGCCGCTCAGTGAATCCCCGAGAAGAGACGGCGCCAGCGGATCTCGAACGGCCAATCCCAGAACTCCCACAGCGACGCGGAGCCGCCGATCGACAGAAAGATGAATTCAGCCCGGCCGACCAGGTTCTCGACCGGCACGAAGCCGACGGCATTGAGGACACGACTGTCGAGCGAGTTGTCGCGATTGTCGCCCATGGCGAACACGTAGCCGTCGGGGACCTTGTATTCCTGCGTATTGTCGAGCGGCCCGTCGTCGGTCGCCTTCAGGATGTAATGTTCCCGCCCGCCCGGCAGCGTTTCCAGGTAGCGCTTGAGCAGCATGCGCGGCCCGTCGCCCTCGGCGATGTATTCGCCGGCGGGCTTGCGGGGTACGGGCTGGCCGTTGATGTAGAGCTGGCCCTGCTTCATCTGCACGCGATCGCCGGGCAGGCCGATGATGCGCTTGATGTAGTCCTGGCTGGTGTCGCGCGGCAGCTTGAACACGGCGACATCGCCGCGCTGGGGCATGCGGCCGAAGATACGGCCGTGGAACAGCGGCGGCGACAGCGGCAGCGAGAAATGCGAATAGCCGTAGCTGTACTTCGAAACGAACAGGTAGTCCCCCACCAGCAGCGTCGGGATCATCGAGCCGGATGGGATGTTGAACGGCTCGAACGCGACCGTGCGGATCGCGATGGCGATCAGGCCGGCATAGACGATGGTCTTGATGTTCTCGACGAGTCCACTGGACTTACGCCGAGCCATGGATTGCTGCGCCATCGGAAGGGGAATGCCTGGGGTTCTTGGGCTGGGCGGGTGGCGCGGATGAAGCCCACCCCTTCCGGTTCTGTCAAGGTAGCGGCGGAACCATGCGCCTGCCGCGTCATGGCGCGACCGCCGCCGCGGCCCTGGCAGGGCGGGTGAAGCTTCGGTGACAGGGCGCGCAGCCCGGGCCTGTCATGCAGCCGCAGCACGGCCGATGCCGGTGTTTCCCAAAGGGGTCAGCCGCGCGCCCGATCCACCTGGTGCACCACGCTGGCCGCGCGCAGGGCGGCGATCACGCGGCCGAGATGGCCGAGATCGCGTACTTCGACGTCCACCACCGCCTCGAAGAAATCCTGCTGGCGGTTGACCACGCGCAGGCTGGCGATCGCCCCGTCCTGCTTGGCCACGGCGTTGGTGATCTCCGCGAGCGCCGCGGTCTCGTTGCTCGCGATCACCGAGATCCGGCCGACATGGCCTTCGCCCTTCAGTTGCTTGGGGTCGGCGGTGAATGCGCCCGGCTCCCATTCCACGTCGATGAAGCGCTCCGGGGTGGCGGCGAAGCTCTCCAGGGTCGGGCATTCGCGGGTGTGGATGGTGACGCCCTTGCCGGTGGTGACGATGCCGACGATGCGATCGCCCGGCAGCGGGTGGCAGCAGCCGGCGTAGTGGATCGCCATGCCGGCGACCAGGCCGCTGATCGGCAGCTTGGTGCTGCCCCCGCCCGGGCGCGGCTGGCGCGGCGGCAGGCTCGGCATCATGCGCGGGGCGCGCGGGGCCTGGCGCAGCTCCGGATAGGCGGCGGTTACCACTTCGCGGGCGCCGATATTGCCGTTGCCGACGGCGGTGTAGAGGTCGTCGAGGGTGGCGGCCTTCAGGCCCTGGCCCTTCAGGGCCTGCTCCAGCACTTTTTCCGACCCGTCCACGCCTTCCTGGCGGAAGGCCTTGGCCAGCGCGCTCTTGCCGGCGTCGCGGTATTGCTGGCGCTGCTGCTGCAGCACGTAGCGGCGGATGCGCGCGCGGGCCTTGCCGGTGACGACGAAGCGTTCCCACTGCGGGCTGGGCGTGCCGCCGCGGGAGGTCATGATCTCCACCTGGTCGCCGTTCTGCAGCTCGTGGCGCAGCGGCATCAGCCGGCCATTGACCTTGGCGCCGACACAGGTGTCGCCGACCTGGGAATGCACGGCGTAGGCGAAATCCACCGGCGTCGCGCCGCGCGGCAACTGGATCAACTGTCCCTTCGGCGTGAAGCAGAACACCTGGTCCTGGTACAGCTCGAGCTTGGTGTTCTCGAGGAACTCGTCGGTCGAGGAGTTCTCCAGGATTTCCAGCAGGTCCTGCACCCAGCGGAAGCGCTGCGCCTCGGCGGCGGCGGCGTCGTGCTGCTTGTAGATCCAGTGCGCGGCCAGGCCGTTCTCGGCGATGTCGTGCATCTCGTCGGTGCGGATCTGCACCTCGATCTTCTGGTTGCGCGGCTCGCGCAGCGTGACGCCGGTGTGCAGGCTCTGGTAGCCGTTCGGCTTGGGGGTGGAGATGTAGTCCTTGAAGCGCCCGGCGATCACCGGATAGGCGGCGTGCACCGCGCCGAGCGCCGCGTAGCAGGCTTCCCGCGTCGGCACGATGATGCGGAACGCCATGATGTCGGAGAGCTGCTCGAACTGGACGTTACGACGCTGCATCTTCTCCCAGATCGAGTAGGGCGATTTCTCCCGTCCGGAGACGCCCTGCACGTGGATGCCGCAATCGCCGCAGACCTTGGCCAGTTCCGCCCTGACTTCCTCGATCACGTCCGCACCCTGGCCGCGCAGGAAGTTCAGCCGGGCCTGGATGGTCTCGTAGGCCTCGGGCTCGAGCTGGGCGAAGGACAGCGTCTGCAGCTCGGTCTTCAGCGCGTCCATGCCGATGCGCTCGGCCAGCGGCGCGTAGATCTCCATGGTCTCGCGCGCGATGCGCTGGCGCCGCGGTGCCTGGGTGACGAAATGCAGCGTGCGCATGTTGTGCAGCCGGTCGGCCAGCTTGACCAGCAGGACACGGATGTCCTTGCTCATGGCCAGCACCAGCTTGCGGAAATTCTCCGCCTGTTTGGTGCGGTCGGACTGCAGTTCCAGCCGGGTCAGCTTGGTGACGCCGTCGACCAGCCCGGCGATCTCGGCCCCGAACTTCTTCTCAAGCTCGGCGCGGGTGATGCCGGTGTCCTCGATCACGTCGTGCATCAGCGCGGTGGCGATGCTGCCGACATCGAGGCGGTAGCCCGCCAGGATCTCGGCGACCGCGACGGGATGGGTGATGTAGGGATCGCCGTTGTCGCGCTTCTGCTCGCGATGCGCCTCGGCGGCGAGGGCATAGGCCCGCTCGACGATGCCGATATCCGCTTTCGGATCGTAGGAGCGCAGGCGGTTGAGGATGGTGGAAATATCGGTCGTCGCGGGGGTGTCGGGCCCGCGTGGCGGCAGGATCGTGACCGAGCCTGACGGCGGGGCGTTGCTGGTCGCCCCGTCGGGCCGCGGTGGCGGCGCGGCGCGCCAGGGATCCGGAGCGCCGCCCGTCATCGCTGTTTAGCGGCGCCGGCCGCCAAGCTCCGCCTCGATGGCGGCTTCGATGTCGTCGGGGGAAATATCATCGTTCTCGACCGGAAGCTGCTGGGCTTCTTCGTCGGCAGAGACGTCCTGCAGGCCGAAGATGTTCTGGTCGGTCGGGATGAGGTCCAGCACTTCCTCGTCGGCCGGCTCGGGCTCGGGGGCGCGGGAGAGCGACTTGACCAGGTCCTGCTCAAGGCGGTCCAACTGGATGGTCTCGTCGGCGATCTCGCGCAGGGCGACAACCGGGTTCTTGTCATTATCGCGGTCCACCGTAAGTTCCTCGCCACGCGAGAGATTACGGGCCCGCTGTGCGGCGAAAAGAACCAGCTCGAAGCGGTTCGGGACTTTCTGGACGCAGTCTTCGACGGTGACGCGCGCCATGCGCTCAACCTCCAGGGCCAGGCAATGCGGGTAATGGACCTAGATATGCCCCTCGGCCCCGCGGCGCAAGGGCTGGCGCACGGGCGCATGGCAGAAGCGGCCTAAAGGCGGGAAATCGCCTGGTCGCCGAGACCGGCCAGCAGGTCCCCGACGCTCCGGCGCAGCACCGGATGCACCCAGTCCGGCGCCACCTCGCGCAGCGGTGCCAGCACGAAGGCGCGCAGATGCGCGCGCGGATGCGGCAGCACCGGATCGGGGGCGGGCCGGACCTCGCCATGCAGGTCGATGATGTCGAGGTCGAGCGTGCGCGCGGCATTGGGCACGCTGCGCACTCGTCCCGCCCGCGCCTCGATCGCCTGCAGCCACTCCAGCAATGTGGCCGGCGCGATGGTGCCTTCGAGGGCGGCGACTCCGTTGATGTAGTCCGGCTGGCCGGACGGGGGCACGGGTGCAGTACGATACCATGACGAAATGGTCACGAGACGCAAACCAGGCAAGGAGCGCAATGCCTCGGCGGCGGCACGGCAGGTGACCAGCGCCGGGTGTCCTGCGGCATCGGGCAGATTGGCGCCAATGGCGACCAGGATCATCGGTTCTTCTCGCAGGGAGTTGACGCTTTCACCTTCCGGCAACTTGCGTGGTACACTATCATGATATGCACCGGTCGATTCTGTTTGCCACACACCGCACCGTATCGTAGCACCAACGAAGTTCCTAGAAAGGCTGCATCTGATGCATTTTCTTCCCACTGAACGCACCGCGTTGTTCATTGACGGTGCAAATTTGTATTCCGCTTCACGTAATCTTGGCTTCGATGTCGACTATCGTAATCTTCTCGATTTCTTTCGCAGGAAAAGCCATGTCATTCGCGCTTATTATTACTCTGCCGTTTTGGAAACCGAGGAATATTCCCCACTCAAGCCATTAACGGATTGGTTAGCCTATAATGGTTACACCCTGGTGACGAAGCCGGCCAAGGAATTCACCGATTCCACCGGCCGCCGTCGCGTCAAGGGCAACATGGATATCGAGCTGGCCATCGACATGCTCGAACTCGCCGACAAGATCGACCATGCCGTGCTGTTTTCCGGCGACTCGGATTTCCGCCGGCTGGTGGAGGCAGTGCAGCGTCGTGGCGTGCGGGTTTCGGTCGTCTCCTCGATCCGCACCTCGCCGCCGATGGTCGCCGACGAGCTGCGCCGCCAGGCCGACCAGTTCCTCGAGCTGTCCGACATCGCGCCGGAGTTCACCCGCCGGCAGATGGAACCGCGGCCGGCCCGCACGACGCCGCTGCGGCAGACCCCGGCCGAGCCCTTCGCCGACAGTGCCGAGGCCCCCTGAGCGGGATCAGTCCGCCGATGCTGCGCACCGAGCCGGCCGCGATCGCGGCCCCTTCGCATGATTGTCCGCTCTGCCCGCGGCTGGTTGCCTATCGGGCGGCGAACCAGGCGGCGAACCCCGATTGGTTCAACGGCCCGGTGCCCAGCTTCGGCCCGGTCCAGGCCCGCCTGCTGGTCGTCGGCATGGCTCCGGGCGTGCGCGGCGCCAACCGCACCGGCCGGCCCTTCACCGGCGACCATGCCGGGGTGTTGCTCTACCAGACCCTGCTGCGCTTCGGCCTCGCCGAAGGGACCTATCTGGCGTCTCCCGACGATGGGTTGGTGCTGAAGGACACGCGCATCGTGAACGCGGTGCGCTGTGTGCCGCCGGCCAACCTGCCGGAGCCGGCGGAGGTTGCCGCCTGCAATCCGTTCCTTGAATCAGAGCTGCGGGGAATGCCGCAACTGCGGGCGGTGCTGGCGCTTGGTGTGCTGGCGCATGCGGCGGTGCTGAAGGCTTGCGGCATTCCGCCAAGCCGCATCCGCTTCCGCCATGGCGCCATCCACGACCTGCCTGACGGGCTGCTGCTGGCGAACAGCTACCATGTCAGCCGCTACAATACCCAGACCGGGCGGCTGACCACGGAGATGTTCGAGGCGGTGATGCTCGACGTGCTTGGCCGGATCAAGGCCGCCGCCTGAAAGCCGGGTCCGGTCAAGAATAAAGAGCATGCCGGCCGGTGACGGCCGGCACGCTCCGGATTGTCGACCCGGGCTGGTGAGCGGGCGTCAGTTCAGCACGCGCCCGCCCGGCTTGCCTGCCCCAGCCCCGGCGAAGGCCGGTTCCATTTCGCTGCCGACGCGTTCGAGCGCGATGCGCGGCGCCACGATCGGCCGCTCCGCCACCGGCACCGGCAACGGGACCGGGGTCTTGGCCACGGTCAGCGTCGAGGCGCGCAGCAGCGCCGCCACGAAGGACCGGCCCCAGACCAGCGGCGAGCGGTGCTCGATCGCCGCCCACAGCGCCCGCCAGCGCGCCTGCCGCTCCTCCAGCCCCATGCGCAACGCCGAGTCGAGCGCATCGGCCATGGCGTCCGGGTCATGCGGGTTGACCAGCAGCGCGGCTTCCAGTTGCCGGGCGGAGCCGGCGAAGCGGGAAAGCACCAGCACGCCCGGATCGGCCGGATCCTGGGCGGCCACGAATTCCTTGGCCACCAGGTTCATGCCGTCGCGCAGCGGCGTGACCAGGCCGACCCGCGCCAGCCGCATGTAGCCCGCGACCGTGGAGCGCTCCACGCCGCGCGCGACCAGGCGCAGCGGCTGCCAGTCCGGCTCGCCCAGATCGGCGTTCAGCGCGCCGGCCTCGCGGTCGAGCGCGGTGCGCAGCGCCCGGTAGCTTTCCACGTCCTTGCGCGACATCGCCGCGATCTGCAGCATCGTCAGGTGGCCACGCCAGTCCTGCCGCTTTTCCAGCAGGCGGCGCAGGCCAACCAGCCGCTGCAGCAGGCCCTTGGTGGGGTCCAGCCGCTCCACGCCCAGGATCAGACGCTGCCCTTCCAGGTCGCGCCGCAGCCGGCGGACGGCGGGGCTCTCGGCCATCTCGGCGGCGCGGGCGGCGAAGCTGCGGGCCTCGATCTCGACCGGGAACACGCCAAGCCGGATCCGGCGCCCCCCGAAGAAAAGGCTGTTGCCCGGGCCGCGCATGGCGCCGGCCAGCACCTGGGCGGCGGCGGCGAAATTGGTGACGTCGTTGTCGGTCTGGAAGCCGATCAGGTCGGCCGACAACATCTCGCGCACCAACTCGGTCATTTCCGGCGCGGCGGCCAGTACGTCGGGCGAGCAGAAGGGGATGTGCAGGAAGAACCCGATCGGGTTGCGCACTCCGCGCGCCCGCAGCGCCGCAGCCATCGGCATCAGGTGGTAGTCATGCACCCAGATCAGGTCGGTGGGCCGCAGCAGCGGCTGCAGCGCCGCCGCCATGCGCGCGTTCACCTCACGGTACACCCGCGCGTCGCGCCGGTCGTACTGCATGAGCTCGGGCATGGTGTGCAGCAGCGGCCACAGCACGCTGTTGGAGAAGGCGTTGTAGTAACGGTCGTGCTCGTCCTGGGTCAGGTCGATGGTGGCGTATTCCACCGAGCCCGAGCGTTCGATCATGGCCGGCCGGCCGGCCGCGCCGGCGGCGATGACGCCGCTCCAGCCGAACCATAGCCCGCCGCGCTTCTCCATCAGCCCGTCCAGCGCGACAGCGAGACCGCCCGCCTGGGTGCCCGCCGAAGGGGCCGGTACCCGGTTGGAGACGACGACAAGCCGGTTCATGTGACCTCCAGCAACGCCACGGGCCGCACCGCGGAAAGACTGTCGCTTTCCCGCTCGTCCACGCCTGCGTCTCGTTCAGTACCGAGGGCGGGCGACATCCCGCCCAGGACGTCCGCGACGCGGCGCCCCGAAAGGAAACCAGATGGCAGCACGAGCTCTGCCGTGGTCCCGCTCCGCCGCGCCGTGGGATGCGGCAGGGACAGCGAGGGGGCAGGCCGCCGGGAAGGGAGTGGTGCATCCACACGCGGCCCGGCCACCGACCACGTCCGCGCACCGGCGTTCGGGGGGAACGCTCCGGTCGGGCAGGTATCGATATGGCAGGGCGGGAATGGCACCAGAAGCTCCTCGAGCGCTTGTCGCGCGGGCGTTATTCACCAGTTACGCATGGCAAGATTGCGGCGAAGAATCGGTCCCGTTGCGGCCGTCGCACGCCCGTCTGCCACGGCTTTGATGGGACGTTGTGTAAGCAACCCGCCAACATCACTGCGGGAGACGCAACAACCCGCGCCTCCGCCCTGCAGCCGGCGCCGGCATTCGCTGTCGCGATCAGTCGGCCACCAGTTACGCACGTCTCAGACGTGATCTTCTACGTTCAGAATACTGATCGGTTTCGTGCAATTGCGGAAGACAATGCCGTGAGCCCCACAATCGCATGCGAGAATCACCGGCTGCCCTGGTAAATGGGCCAGTGTGGAACGGGATTGGGGGATCCGCGCCTGTGCCGTCCGGGGCGCCGTCGAACCGGGGCGGCCGCCTGCCGGTCATGATCAGGCCAGCAGGAAGGCCACCGTGCAGCTTGCGGGCAAATGGCCGTGCCGTACCGCCTCGGCGGCGCCGGCACGGCTTTCGAACAGCATCGGCCCGTCCATGGCGTCGACCAGCAGCGGCGCCGGACCGAGATTGCAGGCGATGACCAGTTCCGTGCCATCGCCCATGCCCCAGCGCGCCAGCACCCCGGTCTCGCCGACCGGCCCGGCGCCGAGGCTGCGGCAGCCCGGAATCCGGGCCATCAGGTGACGCCGGCGCAGATCCAGCAGCAGATGGTACAGCGCCGCCATGCGTGGTTCGGCATCGGTGGGATCGGGCCGCGAGAGCAGGAAGGTTTCCGGGGCATTGGGATCGGGGATCCGGTCGCGCCGCCCGGCATCCGCGAAGGCAGCGAAATGGGCGAATTCCCTGCGCCGTCCTTCGCGCACCCGCCGCGCCAGCTCCGGGGGGTGGTCGGTAAAGTACAGGAACGGCGTCCGGCTGCCGCATTCCTCGCCCATGAACACCAGGGGGATCTGGGGCGTCAGCAGCAGCAGCGCCGCGGCGGCGCACAGGGCCTCGGGATCGGCGAGCAGGGTCAGCCGCTCGCCCATGGCGCGGTTACCGATCTGGTCGTGGTTCTGCAGGCAGATCACGAAGGCGGTGGTCGGCAGGTCGGCGCTCGGCTCGCCGCGGCGGCGGCCGCGCGCGGTGGTCTCGCCCTGCCAGGCGAACCCTTCCGCCAGGCAGCGCGCCAGCCGCGCCGCGGGATCGTCGAAATCGCCGTAATACCCCTCGCTCTCGCCGGTCAGCAGGCGATGGACGCAATGGTGGAAATCATCCGCCCATTGCCCGTCGAAGCGCGCGCCGCCAGCGAGCAGGCCGGCACGGTTGTCGCCATGTTCCAGCACCAGATGCACCGGACGCCCTGGCTCCACCCCGGCGCGGATGGTGCGGGCGAACTCCGGCAGCACTGCCTGCGGGGAGATGGCATGCACCGCATCGAAGCGCAGCCCGTCGAAGCGATACTCGTTCAGCCAGTACAGCGCATTCTGGATGAAGAAATCGCGCACCTCCGGCCTGTGGAAGTCGATCGCGGCGCCCCAGGGCGTGTGCTTGCCTTTGGTGAAGAAGGCGCCGGCATACCCATGCAGGTAATTTCCGTCCGGCCCGAAGTGATTATAGACGACATCGAGCAACACCATCAGCCCGAGCCCGTGCGCGCGGTCGACCAGTGTCTTCAGCTCGCCCGGGCTGCCATAGGCGGTCGCCGGGGCGAAGGGCAGCACCCCGTCATAGCCCCAGTTCCGCCGCCCCGGGAAATCGGCGACCGGCATCAGCTCGATCGCGGTGAAGCCGATGTCGCGCAGCCCTTCCAGCCGGTCGGCCAGCGCCATGAAGCCGCCGGCGAGGCCGACATGCACCTCGTAGATCACCGCCTCGTGCCAGGGGCGTCCGGGCGAGGGGTGGCGCCAGTCATGCGCGCGTGGGTCGAGCACCACGCTGCGGCCGTGCACGTCGCCGTCCTGCAGCCGGCTGGCCGGATCCGGCACCGCGCGCCCGCCGGGCAGGCGGTAGCGATAGCGCGCGCCGGCGCCACACTCCGCGCGCGCCTCGTGCCATCCCCCGGATCGCCGGGTCATCGTCAGCGGGGCGGCGCCGTCCACCTCCACCACCACCGACTTCGCATCCGGGGCCCAGAGCCGGAACAGCGTGCCGCCATCGGCCTGCAGCTCGGCCCCGAAGGGAAGCCGGTGGGCATGGCGTGTCATCCGAGGAAGCGTGTCATCCGGGGGCCTCGAGGAACAGCGTCGAGAGCGGCGGCAGGGTCAGGACCACGGAGCAGGGCTGGTCATGGCTGGGGACCTCCTCGGCCGTGCACCAGCCGCCATTGCCCAGGTTGGAGCCCCCGTACAGCGCGCCGTCCGAATTGAAGGTTTCCCGCCACGATCCGCCGCGCGGCACGCCGACGCGATAGCCCTGGCGCACCACCGGCGTGAAGTTGCAGACCGCCAGCACCGGCCGGTCGCCCTCGGCGCCGAAGCGCAGGAAGGCGAAGACGGAATACTCGCGGTCGTCCACCACCACCCAGCGGAACCCCTCCGGCACGCAGTCGCCCCGGTACAGCGCGGGGGTGGCGCGATAGAGCAGGTTCAGGTCGCGCACCAGCTTCTGCACCCCGGCGTGGCGCGGATCGTCGAGCAGGTGCCAGTCGAGCCCGTGGTCGTGGTTCCATTCCCGCGTCTGCGCGAATTCGCCGCCCATGAACAGCAGCTTCTTGCCGGGATAGGCCCACATGAAGCCGAGATAGCAGCGCAGGTTGGCGAAGCGCTGCCACTCGTCGCCGGGCATCTTGCCGAGCAGCGAGCCCTTTCCGTAGACCACCTCGTCATGCGACAGCGGCAGGATGAAGCGCTCGGAGAAGGCGTAGACCAGGCCGAAGGTGATGTTGTCGTGGTGCCAGCGCCGGTGGACCGGATCCTCGTGCATGTAATGCAACGTGTCGTGCATCCAGCCCATGTTCCACTTGTAGGCGAAGCCGAGCCCGCCGAAGGCGACGGAGGCATCGCCCGGGCCGCGGGTCACGCCCGGCCAGGCGGTACTTTCCTCGGCGATCATCGCCACCCCGGGGGCGCGCTCGTGCAGCACCTGCGACAATTCCTGCAGGAAGGAGATGGCCTCCAGGTTTTCCCGCCCGCCGTATTTGTTGGGCACCCACTCGCCCTGGCGGCGTGAATAGTCACGGTAGAGCATCGACGCCACCGCGTCCACGCGCAGCGCATCGGCGTGGTACTGCTCGATCCAGTGCAGCGCGCTGCCGATCAGGAAGCCGCGCACCTCGTTGCGGCCGAGATTGTAGATGTAGGTGTTCCAGTCCTGTTGGAAGCCTTCCTTCGGATCGGCATGCTCGTAGAGAGGGGTGCCGTCGAAGCGGGCGAGGCCGTGCGCGTCGGTGGGGAAATGCGCCGGCACCCAGTCGAGGATGACGCCGATTCCGGCCTCGTGCAGCGCATCGACGAGGCGGGCGAAATCTGCGGGCTGGCCCATGCGCGCGCTCGGCGCGAACTGCCCGAGCGGCTGGTAGCCCCAGGAGCCGTGGAAGGGATGTTCCATGACCGGCATGAACTCGACATGGGTGAAGCCCATGGACTGTACATAAGGAACCAGCTTCGCGGTCAGGGCCTGCCAGCTCGCCGGGCTCTCCGAGTCCGGCAGCCAGGAGGCGGCGTGCACCTCGTAGATGCTGATCGGCGCGTCCGGGGCGTTGCAGGCGCGCCGGCGGGCGAGATAGGCGGCATCGCGCCAGCGCAGGCGTGGATCGGCGACCACCGAGGCGGTGGCCGGCGGCACCTCCGCCAGCGCCGCCACCGGGTCGGCCTTCAGCGGCAACGGCTCGCCATCCGGCCCGAGCATCTCGTATTTGTAGATCACGCCGGCGCCGAGGCGGGGGATGAACAACTCCCACACCCCCGCGCCGTGGCGCAGCCGCATCGGATGGCGCCGCCCGTCCCAGTGGTTGAAGTCGCCAACGACGGAAACCCGGCGGGCATTCGGCGCCCAGACGGCGAAGCGCACGCCGCACACGCCCTCCAGCTCGACCAGTTGCGCGCCGAGGACGCGGCCGATCTCGCGGTGCCGGCCTTCGGCGAGCAGGTAGACATCCAGATCGCCCAGCGCCGGGCCGAAGGAATAGGGGTCCTCGGTCTCGTGCACCAGCGCGCCGCTTTCGATGCGAAGCCGGTACGGCACCGCCGCGCTGACCGCGCCGGCCCAGAACCCCGCCGGGTGGATGCGGTCGAGCTGGCCGAGCACGGCCTCGCCCTCGCGGGAGACCACCTCCACCGCGGTGGCATCGGGCAGGAAGGCGCGCACGGCGCCGCCATGCGGTCCCAGCACGGCGAAGGGATCGCCGTGGCGCGCCGACACGATGGCGTCGACGGCGCCGGGATCGACCCAGCAGGCGTTCATGGCGACATCGTTCATTCCGCAGGCTCCGGTTCTGGCACGAGCACGCGATCGGCGATCTCCGCAAGTCCGCGCAGCGGAATTCCGATCCAGCCCGGCCGGTTCTGCGCTTCGTAGCGCACCTCGTAGGCGGCCTTCTCCAGCAGGAACAGGTCGATCAGCGGCGTCTCGCTCCCCGCCGGCACCCAGCGCCGGGGGGCGGCGTCGAGCACGGCGAGATAGCTTTCCAGGAAACGCTGTGCGGCTTCGACGCGGAAACGCTCGAGCAGTTTCGCCCGCCTCTCTTCGGTGGCCGGGCTTGCCGCTGCCCGGCCGGGGGCGGCGGTGGCGGCGGCATACTCGAAGCTGCGCAACAGCCCGGCGACATCGCGCAGCGGGCAGGATTTCTGCCGCCGCTGCTGCATCGGCCGGGCCGGCTCGCCCTCGAAATCGATGATGTAGGCGTCGCCCGACACCACCAGCACCTGGCCGAGATGGAAATCGCCATGCACCCGCGTGCGCAGCCCCCCCAGCCCCGCCTGCGTCAGCCAGTGCACCGCCTCCCGCAGCCCGTCCGCCCGCGCGATCACGCCGGATGCCAGCTGGCGGGTTGCCTCGTCCGGCCAGTCGCCGCGGCCGCGCAGGATGTCCAGCATCAGGTCGATCTGCTCGATCGCGCCTTCGGCCCAGCTTTCCAGGATCGCCGCGTCGGCCTCTTCCGGCGCGAAGTCGGGATCCTCGGTCGGCTCCGCCAGCACCGCATGCATTTCCGCCAGCCGCCGTCCCATGGCCGCGGCGAAGCTCGCATAGGTGGCGAAGGCGTCGTACTCGGCCTCGGTCTCGTGGCCGGTGACGGCGATTTCCTCCACCGTGCGGGCGAGAAAGTCGAGCGTCCAGCCCCAGCCGTCGCCCTGGTTGCGCACGAAGGCCTGTGCCAGCATCAGCGTGTGCGGCGTGCCATCGGCGGCGACGCGCACCACCTCGCCGAGCAGGGGGGCGGTGTTGCCGAAGCCGCGTTCCGTCAGCACGCGTGTCATCTCGCCTTCCGGGTGAACGCCTGCGGCGACATGGCGCAGGATCTTCAGCACCAGCACATCACCCAGGATCAGCGAGCTGTTGGACTGCTCGGCCGAGAGGCGCCGGAACTCGGCATGTTCCGGCACCACCACCGCGCCCATGCGTGATGTGGGCAGGAAGCGGATCTCGCCCTGCGGCAGCGGCAGGCGGGCGCCGCGACGCAGCAATCCGACGATGGCATGGGTGAAGGCATCCACCGCGAAGCCGTCGGTCAGCACGCCGACCCGTCGCCCACGGCGGATGCGCGCCAGCGCGAGCTGCTGTGCCAGCGCTCCGGTTGTCTCGTCTTCCCAGGCGATGCCGAGCGGCAGCACGTAGTGCTCGCGCCGGTTGCCGTGCGTTGCCTCGATCTCGGCGAACAGCACGTCGGCGCCGTCCAGTGGCACCGCGTAAGCGAGCCGCACCGCCTCCAGCCGCTCGCCCTTGGCGGCGAACCAGCGCCGCTTCGGCACATAGGCGGGCAGTGCCTCGCGTTCGAGGATGGCGCGTCCCTGCGGCGCCAGGGCCTCCTCGATCCCCCGCCGCACCACGATGGTGGCGAATTCCGGCAGCGCATCCGGCACCGGCGCGTGCCAGGGCGGCAATTGCGCCTGCGCCGCCAGCAGGAACCAGAAGAAGCCGAAAGGCGGCAGGGTCAGCAGGTAGCTCAGCTGCCCCACCGGCGGGAACACCGAGCCGCCCACCATGTCGACCGGCAGCCGGCTGGCGAAGGCGGAGAGGTCGAGCTCCACCGCCTGCGCCGTGCGCGAGAGATTGCAGACGCACAGGATGGTCTCGGGATTCTCCCCCGGCAGCTCGCGCAGATAGGCCAGCACCTTGCGGTTGCCCGGATAGAGGAAGCGCAGCGTGCCCCGGCCGAAGGCGCTGAAGCGCCGCCGCACCGCGAGCATCCGTCGCATCCAGTTGAGCAGGGAATGCGGATCGGCTTCCTGGGCTTCCACGTTGAGCGCCTGGTAGCCGTACAGCGGATCCATGATCGGCGGCAGCACCAGCCGCGCCGGATCGGCGCGCGAGAACCCGCCGTTGCGGTCGCTGCTCCATTGCATGGGGGTGCGCACGCCGTCGCGGTCGCCGAGATGGATGTTGTCGCCCATGCCGATCTCGTCGCCGTAGTAGATCACCGGCGTCCCGGGCATCGACAGCAGCATGGCGTTCATCAGCTCGATGCGCCGCCGGTCGCGCTCGAGCAGCGGGGCAAGGCGGCGGCGGATGCCGAGATTGAGGCGCGCGCGCCGGTCGGCGGCATAGGTCTCCCACAGATAGTCGCGCTCGGCGTCGGTGACCATCTCGAGCGTGAGTTCGTCGTGGTTGCGCAGGAAGATCGCCCATTGGCAGGTGGGGGGAATTTCCGGCGTCTGGCGCATGATGTCGGTGATCGGGAAGCGGTCCTCCCGCGCGATCGCCATGTACATGCGCGGCATCAGCGGGAAGTGGAACGCCATGTGGCATTCGTCGCTGTCGCCGAAATACTGCTGGGTGTCCTCGGGCCACTGGTTGGCCTCGGCGAGCAGCATCCGTCCCGGCGCGTGCGCATCCAGCGCCGCGCGGATCTGCTTGAGGACGGTATGGGTTTCCGGCAGGTTCTCGTTGTTGGTGCCTTCGCGCTCCACCAGATAGGGGATGGCGTCCAGGCGCAGCCCGTCCACCCCCATGTCCAGCCAGAAGCGCATCACGCTCAGTACTTCCTGCAGCACGCGCGGGTTGTCGAAGTTCAGGTCGGGCTGGTGGGAATAGAAGCGGTGCCAGAAATAGGCCCCCGCCACCGGGTCCCAGGTCCAGTTGCTCTTCTCGGTATCAAGGAAGATGATGCGCGTGCCGGCGTATTTGTGGTCGGTGTCGGACCAGACATAGAAATTGCGCGCGGCCGAGCCGGGCCGGGCCTGGCGGGCCCGCTGGAACCACGGGTGCTGGTCGGAGGTATGGTTGATGACCAGCTCGGTGATCACCTTGAGCCCCCGTGCATGCGCCGCGTGGATGAAGCGCCGCACGTCGCCGAGATTGCCGTATTCGGGGTGCACGCCGCGATAATCGGCGATGTCGTAGCCATCATCGCGGCGCGGGCTCGGGTAGAACGGCAACAGCCAGATCGCGGTGACGCCGAGCTCGGCGATGTAGTCGAGCTTCGACATCAATCCCTTGAAGTCGCCGACCCCGTCGTTGTCGGAGTCGAAGAAGGACTTGAGGTGAAGCTGGTAGATGACGGCGTCCTTGTACCAAAGCGGGTCTTCGGGCGGCGGCGGTGCGGTGTGGTGGCTCATGCTGGTCCGGTCTGTGCGGGGGCTGCACGCCAGATGGCGTACGGTTCGGCGGGGTCGAGGGTGATACGTTGCCACTTGCCATGCCAGGCGACCATGCGCCGGCGCAACAGGTCCTCCGCGTGCAGGGTGCCGCTGTCGGGCAGGTGCCAGCGCCACAGCGGCAGCTCGATGGCGGCTTCCTGCCGGTGCATGGGATCGAGGCTCACCGCCACGATCAGCACGTTGGACCGGTCGGGCGTGGCCTTCTCGTACAGCAGGATCGCCTCGTTCGCCGCCGGCAGGAAGGTTACGCCGAGATGGCTGTGCAGGGCAGGGTTGAGCCGGCGGATGCGGTTCAGTTCGGTGATCTCGGCGACGATGTTGCCGGGGCGCTCCCAGTCCCAGGCACGCAGCTGGAATTTCTCGGAATCGAGATATTCCTCGCGCCCGGGAAGAGGGGTGCCCTCGCACAGCTCGAAACCGCAATAGACGCCCCACAGCCCCGACAGCGTCGCCGCCAGCGCGGCGCGGATCAGGAAGCCCGGCCGCCCGGAGGTCTGCAGGAACACCGGGTTGATGTCGGGCGTGTTGACGAAGAAATGCGGCCGGAAGAACTCGCGGGGCGCGGTGGTGGTCAGCTCGGTCAGGTATTCCTGCAGCTCGCGCCTGGAGTTGCGCCAGGTGAAGTAGGTGTAGGACTGGGTGAAGCCCAGCTTGGCCAGCCGGTTCATGATCTTCGGCCGGGTGAAGGCCTCGGCGAGGAAGATCGCGTCCGGATGGCGCGCCCGCACCTCGGCGATCAGCCATTCCCAGAACGGGAAGGGCTTGGTGTGCGGGTTGTCGACGCGGAAGATGCGCACGCCCTGCCCGCACCAGAACAGCACCACTTCCGCCAGCGCCACCCACAGCCCCGGCACGGCGCCGCGGGCGTAGAAATCGACGTTGACGATGTCCTCGTATTTCTTCGGCGGATTCTCGGCATATTTCAGCGAGCCGTCGGGTCGCCAGTCGAACCAGTCCGGATGTTGCTTCAGCCAGGGATGGTCGGGCGAGCACTGGATGGCGAAATCGAGCGCGAGCTCCAGCCCGTGCGCCGCCGCCGCCTCGCGCAGGGCCTGGAAATCGGCGAGCGTGCCGAGTTCGGGATGCAGCGCGTCATGCCCGCCTTCCGGCCCGCCGATGGCATAGGGGCTGCCAGGGTCGTCGGGGGCGGGGTGGAGGCTGTTGTTGCGCCCCTTGCGGTTGGTCCGTCCGATCGGGTGGACCGGCGGGAAATACAGCACGTCGAAGCCCATGTCGCGGATGCGCGGCAGGTGGCGGATGACGTCGCGGAAGGTGCCGTGCCGATGTTCATCGTCGCTCATCGAGCGCGGGAAGATCTCGTACCAGCTGCCGAAGGCGGCGGCCTCGCGTTCAGCATCGACCGGGCGGTCGCGGTCCAGCCGCACCGCGAAGGGCCGTTCGTCGGCGTCCGCCATCAGCCGGGCCGTCTCCTCGGCCAGCAGGATCGCCACCTGTTCGGCGGGGGCGGCGCTGTCCAGCCGGGCCAGTACCGGCTGCAGCCCGGGCACGCGCGCCACCGCGGCATCGACCAGCGCGCGTCCCTCGCGCAGTTCCAGGGTCACGTCCACGCCGGCGCGGTGCTTCTTGCCCAGCTCGTCGCGATAGCTGGCAAAGGCGTCACGCCAGGCCTCGATGGTGAACAGGTGCCGCCCTGCGCGCGCCAGCGGAAAGCTGGCCTGCCAGCGGTCATTGACCAGCGGGCGCATGCGTGCCTCGCGCCATTGCGCCTCGTCCGCCGGCCGCCACAGCAGCGCCACGCCGAGCTGGTCGTGACCGTCGCAGACCACATCCGCCTCGACGGTGACGATCTCGCCAGTCAGGCGCTTGGCCGGGAAGCGCCCGTCATCGACGCTCGGCGCCACCTGCTCGATGCCGATGCGCGGCGCGCCGGCTGCCTCGGCGGCACTCGGCCCCAGCGGATGGCGCGGCAACGGCACCGGCTGCGTCGGCTCCGGCACCAGCTCGCGCACTTCTCCCGGGGCCAGCGTCACGTTTTCCGCGATGGCGCCCAGGGAGAGTGACGCGGCCCGGTTGAGCGCCGCATTGGTCAGGATCAGCCGTTCGCCACGTCGGAAGGCAATGCCGTCGGCACCGGGGCCGCTGAGCAGCTTCGGGTTTCCCGTGGCCGGTTCCGCATTGGCGGCGCGAATGGTGGCGGCGAGATCGAAGGGGGGAGGCGGGGGCAGATCGCCCGGCGCGTCGCGGCGGGCATCCATCTGATCGGGCGAGGCGAACTCGAAGCCCATCGGCATCAGCCAGCCATCGCCGAAGGCGGCGGCGAAGCGGGCGGCGCGTTGCAGCACCGCCGGTCGCAGCGTGGCATCGGGCTGGCTTGCCGCCACCCGCGGCCCGAAAGGCGCCTCGGCACAGGCGATCACGCCGCCGATCCGCCGCAGGATCTCCGCCTCCGTCCACAGCCAGTCCGCCCGGAAGTCCCAATAGGGCAGCGAGGAAAACGAGAAGTCGAGGCCGGTGCCGGCAAGCGCGCGCAGTTGCGGCAGGGTCAGCTCCGGCGTCCAGCCCAGGAACAGGCAGGGGCCATCGTGCCGCGCCGCCGCGATCAATGCCCGCAGGGTCATTGGGTGCAGCCGTCCGAGGGCGAGCAGGCGATATCCGGCCACGCCCGCTTCCCGCCAGCCGTTCATCATCCCGGCCCAGAACGCGGCCAGCAGGGCGTTCTCCGCCTCGGCATGGGCACGGGCCGCCGGGGTGGCGTCGCGGCGTGGGTCAAGCGCCACGTCGGGATCGGGCGGGGTGAACAGGTCGGCCCGTTCGCGCACCAGCGGGGAGCGCATGCCGACACGGTCGGCCACCACGTCCATCAGCAGCTGCAGCTTGCGCTCGCGACACAGCGCGGCGATCCGGCGCAGGCCGTCCACCGCATCGCCGGGCCAGCGCAGGGCCGGGTGCAGGCGGGAGAAATCCTCCGGCAGGAAGATATCGTCGGCGGCGAACACCGGCGCGGTCAGCACATGAGTGAATCCCAGCGCCGCCGCGCGGTCCAGATGCAGGGCCCAGCCGTCGAGCGGACCAGCCTGCAGCGGATGGAGATAGTAGATTCGCGGATGCGTGGCGGATGCAAGTCCCGGAACATGCGCCTCCGCGGTGGTTCCGACCTGGTCCATCGTGTCCGTCCTCTCTTCACCCGCGCGTGGTGTCGGAAGCGCAGCACCTGGCCGTTGGTTGCGCGCCAGGATCTGCCGTCACGCCTGCAACCGAATCCTGGCCGGCCGGCAGCAAAGGGCAGGGCCGGCATCGGAAAAATGCCGAACCACACACACATCTTCGCCGACGGTATCGGCCGGGCGCAACCAAGCACGCCGGCGACCGGGTCGACAATCAGGAACACGACAGGGCGGAAGACGAGCGTGCATTGCGATCCCGTTGATCCTCGAAAGCCTGGCACAGAACGCGCGGCAGGCGGATCGGATCGGCAGTGCGTCGAAACTTTTGCGAATCGGCCGCGTCGTTGCCGTCCGCGGCCGGAAGCTCCGTGCGGGCCCGGACCCGGGCTCAGTCCAGCCGCACGCCGCCGGTCACCGCCTGATAGGTGGCGATCGCCAGAGCCAGGGGCTCGAACGGCTTGGTGATAACGAAGGCCGGCTCAAGCGCGTTGCCGGTGAGCAGGCGTTCGGGATAGGCGGTCACGAAGATCACGGGGGCGTGATGGCGTTGCATGATCCGCGCCACCGCATGCGTGCCGTCGCCACCCTGGCCCAGATTGATGTCGGCCAGGATCAGGCCGGGCTTGCAGCGCTGGGCGATGGCCACCGCATCGGTCTCGGTCGCCGCCACGCCGACCACGCGGTGGCCGCAGCTCTGCACCAGCTCCTCGATGTCCATGGCGATGATCGGCTCGTCCTCGATGATCAGGACGTCGGTGGCGGCGGCGCTGCGCAGCCGGTCACGGGCGCTTTCGAGATCCGCGGCGGCTTCGGCGGGGGGCACCTGCACGATGGTCGCCGCCGCGTCCAGCGGCATCTCCTCCAGCACCGTCAGCAGCAGCAATTGCCGCTGGCGCTGCGAAAGGCCATGGGACAGAGGGATCGTCGTCGATCTCAGGGCATCGAAGCGGCGGGTCACCGCCCCGTAGAGCGCGATGCGGGCCTCCGTGGCGGTGTCTTCCGCCAGGATCTCCTTCACGCTGTCGGCCACCAGCCCGTCGCCGGCCGCCTGGCTTCCGGTCAGGGCGCGCGCATAGCGGCGCACATAGGGGAGGGCACGGAGCAGGTCTTCGCGATGGTGTGAGATCATGCCATGGCCCCTTGCGTGCGACGGGAGTGGCGCGGAGTGTCCACGCCCACCCGCAGAACTGGATCGGATCCCGGTTGGACGAACGGCGTCGCCTGCTCATTGCCCTGCTGCCGGAGCTGCGGGGCTACGCCCGGTTTCTCGTGCGCGGCACCGCCGAAGCTGACGACCTGGTGCAGGAAACGCTGGTCCGCGCCTTGCCGGCATTGCCACAACTCGTCAATGGAACCAGCCTGCGCCCGTGGCTGTTTGCCATCCTGCGCAACGCCTTCTTCGAACAGGCCCGTCGCCGCCGCAGCGAGCATGCGGCGCTGCAGAACTCGCCGATCGAGACCGGGGCCAGCCTGCCCGAGCAGCATGGGCGGGTCGACCTCACCGATCTGCAAAGACATCTCTTCGCGCTGCCGCCCCTGCTGCGCGAAGCCCTGGTGCTGGTGGGGGCCCATGGGCTCTCCTACGAGGAAGCCGCCGCGATCTGCGGCGTGCCGGTCGGGACCATGAAGGCGCGGGTGTCGCGGGGACGGGCGCAACTGGCCCGGGCGATGGCAGCGCCGTTCCGGGAGCCGGAGGGCTGAGCGGCTGGACTGATTCTGCATGTCAGGCGGTTGCTTCGCGTCGATCACGGCGTGCAGCGGCCCTGCGCGGCCGCGTGCATCGATACATGGGTCAAACTGCGTCCCAGCATAAGCAGTGCGCTCATGACAGACGGAGCTGCTCGCGCATTCGTGAGGACATCGACGCAACCATGCGCCCAGTTGGTTCATCTAATGACCATCCTCAGGCACTGGAGACAGGCATGACGACGCCCCCGACATTTCACGACCAGGTGATCGCCATTCTGCCAAAGCTGCGGGTCCAGGCCCTCGCGCTCACCCGCAACCGGGCCGCCGCCGAAGACCTTGTCCAGGATTCCGTCTGCAATGCCCTTTCCGCCCAGGACAGCTTCATCCCGGGCACCAATTTCGCCGCGTGGATGCACCGGATCCTGCGCAACCGCTTCATCTCCAATCTGCGCAAGCGCCGTGACACCACCGACATCGATGACGTTCCGAGCTCGGTGTTTGCTTCCGATGCGCCGCATGAGGACCGGCTGGCGCTGAAGGAACTGGCCAAGGCGATGGCCCGCCTGCCGTCCGACCAGCGCGAGGCGCTGGTGATGGTGGTGATCCATGGCATGAGCTACGAGGCCCTGGCCGAGGCCACGGGGTGTGCCGTCGGCACTGCCAAGAGCCGCGTCTTCCGCGCCCGCCGCCAGCTCGAGGCATGGTTGTTCGGCGAACGTCCCGAGGAGACGGCGCGCGCGAAAACGGTGGCGAGCCATGCCCCCGGCGCACGAGAATCGACCGGGCAGGTGGATCGGACTCCGTTATAATAACTCTGGGCCAACGGGCCCGGTTTCTGGGGCGTGGCAGTGGCGGCCTGTCGCCTGCGGCAGGGCCGCCCGCTGATGGGCCTGAACGGACATGAAGCACCTCGCGATGACGCGGCGGAAGGACATTCGGCAGTTACCCGCCCCGCCGCCTGGCCGGGGCGAGGAAGACCGGGGTGAAGCGGCGTTCGATCTCTGGCTTCAGCGCGGCCTGCATCAATTGTTCGACGGCATCGCCCGCGAACCGATCCCCGACGAACTCCTCCGCCTGATCGAGGACGATCGGCGTGCCGCCGCCAAGGGGACTCCTGATTCCGCCGGTACGGAGGAGCCGGAGCAATGACAGCCACGGGCGCAAGCTGGCAGGTTCCGTCGCGCGGATCGCGTCCGGCCTGCTGCTGACGGGCCGGTCTGGCGTGCGCCCCTTGCGTGCGCTTCTTACCGTGCGGGCTCGTCTCATGGTCCTGCTGGGCGTGGCGGCCATTCCGGTGGTCGCCATGGCGGCGTGGATCTCCTGGCAGAACGGCAGCATGGTGGCGGCCGGTGCCCTGGAGCGTGCATCGCTGGTGCGGGCGGCCGCGGTCGCGCGCCATCAGATGGTGATGACGGACGTGGCGGAGCTGTTGGCCAGTTTCGCCGCGCGCGCTGATATGCTGCAGTTGGCGCCCGAGCGCTGCGATGCGGTCCTGCGCAGCCTGCCGGGGCTGCATCCCGGGCGCTATGCCAATGTCGGCCTGCTGGACGGCGAGGGGCGGCTGCGCTGCAGTGCCCTGCCTTTGCCAGATGCGGTGCCGCGCGGTTTGTCCATGCGCAACGACAGCTGGTACGTGGCGGCACGGCGCAGCGGTCGGCTTGTCCTGGGATCGCTGACGCGCGGCCCGGTCAGCGGTCGCGCGGTGCTGGTCGCGGCGCTGCCCTTGCCGGGTCCTGACATGGGCATGGCGATCGCGGGGCTCAGCGTGGATTGGCTGGCCGCGCCGCAGCAGGTGAGCGATTACGAGGCCGGCAGTTCGCTCTGGCTCGTCGACGAGGCCGGCGAGACGATTCCGGTCGCCGGGGCGGCGACCGCCACCCTGCCGCCGCGGCCGCTGATGCAACGCCTGTTCACCAGTGCCGATCCCGTGATCGGTACCGGACGGGACGGGGTGTCCTACGCCTATGCCGGGGCGACGCTGACGCATGGGCTGCGCCTTCTGCTCGCGACCCCGGCCGAGGCCGATCAGCGCGCCGCGCGCGGGGTGATCCTGCGCCGCTTCGCCGGCCTCGCGGTCATGCTGGCGATCGGCATCGCCGCCGTGGCGCAGGGGGCCAACCTTGCCGTGGTGATACCGTTGCGCCGGCTGGCGCGCGCGGTCGGGCGCTGGCGGGGCGGCGGCAGCTTCGCACCCGGTCAGTTGGAAGGCATGCCGGTCGAGTTGCGCGAGCTGTCTGCCAGTTTTGCGCAGGCGACGGCCGCGCTGGGCGAGCGCGAGCAGCAATTGCGGTCTGCCCTGGCCCAGCAGGACCTGCTGATGCAGGAGATCCATCATCGGGTGAAGAACAACCTGCAGATCATCGCCTCTCTGCTGAACCTGCAGGCCAGTCGCATCCGCATGCCGGAGGCGCGGGCGGAATTCCAGGCGGCGCGTGACCGCATCCGCGCGCTGGCGACGCTGCACCGGCACCTCTATGCCGAGGGCGAGCTGCACACGATCAACATGCGCAGTTTCCTGACCGAGCTGTGTGGCCAGTTGCTGCAGGCGGTCGGTGATCCCAGCCGCATCAGCCTGACCATCGAGGCGCCGGAGCTGCAGATTTCCTCCGACCAGGCCGTGCCCTTGGCATTGGTGGTCACCGAGGCGGTCAGCAACGCGGTGAAATACGCCTTCCCCAATGGGCGGGCGGGCCATATCCAGGTCTGCCTGACCACCGAGGGTGAGGACCGTGCCCGTCTGGTGATCGAGGATGATGGCGTGGGCATTCCCGCCGGCCGCGCCGAAACCGAGACCGGCGTGCGCGATGGCATTGGCCTGCAGCTCATCCGGGGCTTCGCCCGCCAGCTCGGCGCGCCGTTGACGGTTACCGAGGATGGCGGCACGCGCTACGAACTGGACCTGACTCTGCATCGCAGTCGCGGCGAAACCGCCCCCGGAGTCGATGCGGAAGACGCCCCGGCAACCGCATAAAGCCGCGCAGCGAGAATGGGATCCAAGGGCCTTGTGGCCCTTGGCGGGTCACGGGCGGAGCCCGTGTCTTCCTTTTTGCTTTTAAGACCCCGGGTCCTGCAGCCCCGAAGGATGCGCGCGCAGCACCGCCAGTGCCTGTTCCAGGTCGGCGGTCAGGTCCTCCACGGCTTCCAGTCCGATATGCAGCCGCAGCACCTGGCCTTCGAAGCGCCCGGTGCCGGCGGTGCGGGTGATGAAGCCCGTGGTGGGCAGGGCCAGGCTTTCATAGCCGCCCCAGGACGCGCCGATGCCGAACAGGCTCAGCGCCTCGGCCATGGCGTGCACCGCCGCCTGCGAGAACTGCGGCTGGAACACCACGCCGAACAGGCTGCAGGCGCCGGAGAAGTCGCGCTTCCAGATCTCGTGGCCGCGTGCGCTGGGCAGCCCGGGGTGCAGCACCTCCGCCACTTCCGGCCGCTCGCGCAGCCAGGCGGCGACGCGCAGGCCGGACTCCATCTGCCGTTCCAGCCGCACCCCCATGGTGCGCACGCCGCGCAAAGCGAGCCAGCAATCATCCGGGCTCGCATATTGCCCGAGCGACAGTGCCACGCCGCGGACCCGTTCCCAATCGTCCGGCGTGTTCACGGTGACGCTGCCGAGCAGGACGTCGGAATGCCCGACCACGTATTTGGTCAGGGCCTGGATCGAGCAGTCCACGCCTTTGGTGAAGGGCTGGAAGAAATGGATGCCCCAGGTGTTGTCCATCAGCACCTTGGCCCCGCGCGCATGCGCCACCTCGGCGAGTGCCGGAATGTCCTGCATCTCGAAGGTGTGGCTGCCGGGACTTTCCGTGTACAGCACGGTGGTGTTGGGCTGGAACAGCGCCGCGATGCCGGCGGCGTCGATGCCGGGATCGTAATAGGTGGTTTCCACGCCGAAGCGCTTCAGCATGCCGTCGCAGAAGCTGCGGGCCGGGCCGTACACCGAATCCGGCACCAGCACGTGGTCGCCCGCCCGCGTGTAGCCAAGCAGCGGCGTGGTGATCGCGGCCAGGCCCGAGGAGACGATCTGGCAATGCGTGCCGCCCTCGATTTCGGCGATCACGTTCTCCAGCGGCCAGTGCGTCGGCCCGCCCATGACCCCGTAGACGAGCTTCTGCTCCAGCCGGTGGGCGAAGGCGGCGCGGCGCCCGGCCATGTCGGGATAGAGCACGGTGGAGCCGCGATGCACCGGCGGGTTGACGAAGCCGTGCACATGGGTTCCGGCGCGGCCGGCATGTGACAGGCGGGTGGTCAGGCGCGGCTTCTGGGGCGGCACGGCGTCATCGGGCATCAGCGTCAGGTCTCCACCGGGGTATCGGGGCGGCCGCCCCATTCGGTCCAGGATCCATCGTAGACCGCCGCGTGCGGCAGGCCGGCGCGCACCATGGCGAGCGCGAGCACGCAGGCGGTCACGCCGCTGCCGCAGGAGGCGACCACCGGCCGGCTGCCATCGACGCCGGCCTGGGCGAGGCGGGCGCGCAGGGCCTCGGGCGGCAGCATGGTCTGGTCGGGGGCAAGCAGTTCGGTGAAGGGCAGGCTTGCCGCCCCCGGGATGTGGCCCGACCGCATGCCCGCGCGCGGCTCCGGCACGGTCGCGTTGAAGCGGCCGGCGGCGCGGGCGTCGAGCACCTGTTCGCCCGCCGTGGCGAGGTTTGCCAGCATGTCGCCGATGCCGCGCAGGCGCTTTGCCCGGAAATCGGGGCGGAAGGTCGCGGGCGGTGGCGGCGGCGGGTCGCCGGAGTCGGTCGGGTGGCCCTCGGCCAGCCATTTCGGCAGGCCGCCATCCAGCACGACGGCGCGGTCATGGCCGAACAGCCCCATCATCCACCAGCCGCGGGCGGCGGAGAACAGGCCCTTCTGGTCGTAGAAGACCACGGTGGTGTCGTTGGCGATGCCGAGCGCCCCCACCAGCTTCGCGAACCGGCCGGGGGTCGGGACCATGTGCGGCAGGTCGGTGTCGGCATCGGCGATGGCATTGATATCGAAGAAGCGCGCGCCGGGGATGCGGGCTTGCCGGAATTCCGCCGCCGCGTCCTTCGGCTCGTTGGGCAGATAGAGGGTGGCGTCGAACACCGCGAGGTTCGGCGCGCCGAGGCGCCCGGCCAGCCAGGTGGTGGAGACGAGCGGTGCGGTCATCGGCAACCTCCGATCAGGCCAGGGCGACGGTGATGCGGCGGTTCTGGCGCCCCTTGTTCTCGATCTTCCGCACCACCACGGGGCCGATCTCGGCGGTGTTGGCGACATGGGTGCCGCCGCAGGGCTGCAGATCGACCGGCGGCTCGCCGGCGCCGATGCGCACCAGTCGCACCCGCCCGCTGCCGCGTGGCGGCTGCACCGACAGAGTACGGACCAGGGCGGGGTTCTCGTCCAGCACCGCCTCGTCCACCCATTCGGTGCGCACCGGATGGGCGGCCGCGATCACCGCGTTCAGGTGTTGCTCGATTTCCTCGCGCGGGGGCGGGCTCGGCAGGTCGAAATCAAGCCGCGAGCTGTCGGGCCGCACCGATCCCCCGGTGACGGCGATGCCCGGAAGTACGGTGCACAGCAGGTGCAGGGTCGTGTGCATGCGCATCAGGCGGTGCCGCCGCTGCCAGTCGATGGCGCCTTCCACGGTCGCGCCGACCGGCGGCAGCAGCGCCTCCGCGGTGGGGATGTGCAGGATGGCCGCGCCGTCGCCCTTCACCGTGTCGGCGATCGCGGTTTCGCCGCCTGCCCAGCGCAGTACGCCGACATCGCCCGGCTGGCCGCCCGAGCGGGCGTAGAAGATCGTCCGGTCCAGCACGATGCCTTCCGGCGCCGCCGCGACCACGGTCGCGAGCACGGTGCGGAGGGTAGGCTCATCGAGGAACAGACGGTCGGTCATGCGGGGTCCTTCCACAGCGTGCGCAGCGTCTCCCGCTTCGCGGCCAGCCAGAGCAGCGCGATGGCGGTGACGGCATTGGGCATCTGCCCGGCCAGCGCCGCCTCGATGGCGCGGTCGGCCGGCCAGATGCGGACCTGGATGTCCTCGGCCTCGGAGGCAAGCCCGGTGCGGCCGACGATCCCCTCCGCGTCGCAGGGCGGGGCGGTGACCTCGCCGGCATGCAGCGCGCAGAATTCGTCGCAGCCGCCCGGCGAGAGCAGGATATCGGAAATCGGCAGGATGCGGCGCGGGGTGAGGCCCAGTTCCTCCTGCGTTTCGCGCACCAGGGTGGTGGCGACGTCCTCGCCCGGGTCGCACAGCCCGGCGGGCACTTCCACCATCACCGGATCGACGCCGGCGGCGAGGGCGGGTAGGCGGAACTGCTCGATCAGCACCACTACGTCGGCGACCGGGTCATAGGGCAGCAGGGCGGCGGCACGGCCGCGGCGCCACAATTCCCAGGTTCGCACCGGGCTGGTGTCGCCGTCGAAACGCCGGTGGCGGAATTTGATCCGCTGCAGCGGGAAGCGGCCGTTCCAGACCGTTTCGTCGGACTCGACGGTCAGGCCGGGCCAGGGGGGGAGGGGGGATGACTTGGGCATCGGGGGCACCATAGAACGCGGTCGCGTGGCTGCCCACCCCGGCCATCCGGATGGGATCCAGGGCGCGGCCGGGTTTCGCCCGGCGCGCGTGGCGGGACGATCCGGCCCTCAGGCCACCATTTGCGTCGCCAGCAAGTCGCGCACCCGTGCCGCCGCGTTGGTGCCCTTGACCGCTTCCTTCCAGAGCGCCTCGGCGACGCGCTGATGGGCCGCGATGGCTTCGTCGGCGCCGGTGATCATGGCGACACCGGTGGCGGCGCCGGGCGGGCTGTCCGGCCGGAACGGGTTCACCGCCAGCATGGCGCGATCGCGCGCCCGCAGGATCTTGAAGCTGCCGGTGGGCTCGGTGCCGGTGAGCAGGCCGAACTGCAGCCCCATGGGCTCGGCTTCCATCAGCGCCGCGATGTTCTGCACCTCGGCCGCCGCCACCTGCCGGCACAGCCGGCGTGTGCGCTCCGACAATGGTACGGTGCCGGCGATCCCGGTTTCCAGGAAACGGGTGAGTCGTGCCAGGGAGAGGATGCAGATGATGCCTGGCTTGCGCACGGCATAGAGCCGCTTGCGGGCGGCCAGGATGCCGAGGACCTGCTCGGCGGTCGCCCGCCATTGCCCCCGTTCGACCCGGGTCTGTTCGCCGGTTTCCTCGAAGGCCGCGGCCAGGGCGGTATCATAGGAGTCGGAGGTCACCAGGTAGGCCGGCATGCCGTCGACCTGCAGGATCTGGTCGGTGGTTTCCTCGATCTGCCGGATCCGCTCGAAATAGCCGATCGGACGATGGTAATATTCGACACCGATCCCAAGCAGCGACAGCGGGGAGATCTTCAGCAGTTCGGCAAGCCGCTTGATCGTGTCGAGCTTGATCACTTCGCCTTTTTCATAGCGATAAAGCGCGGCGCGTGAGACTCCCAGCCGGGCTGCGATTTCTTCGGCACGCAGGCCCGACTCCAGGCGGTAGGCACGGAGTTGCTGGCCGATCTCGGTAAAGCGCATGGCGGTGCTCCGTGCAGAGACGACGAAGCCCGACATCCGGCGTCCCCCGAAACGTCTCAGATGTGAGCGGGGCCTACCATATTTGCGATTCGTCCGGAAATCCAACCCCAAACCCGACCAAAGAGCGCCTTCTCACCCGTTAACGCAACTCAACGGTTATATAACGGACCTTTAACGTGGTTTTCCGGTCGAATGCCTCATGGTTGTGGATTGGACATGGTTTCGATCGCCCGCACGAGGGCGGGGGGGGGGGCGGGGGCGGCGCCGGTGTCGCGGTGGGACCGCGCCGCGCTACACGCCGTAGCGCCTGCGCCACGCCAGGCCGGCCACGGTCCCCTTCGCCGGGCGGTACTCGCAGCCGATCCAGCCGCCGTAGCCGAGGGCGTCGATGTGCCGGAACAGATGGTCCCAGCCGATCTCGCCGGTGCCCGGTTCGTGGCGGTCCGGCACGTCGGCAAGCTGCATATGCGCGATGATGGGCAGGTGCGCCTCGATCCGCCGGGTGATGTCGCCTTCGGTCACCTGGCAGTGATAGATGTCGAACTGCAGCCCGAGCCGGTCCGGGCCGATCGCGGTCACGATGGCCGCGCCCTGGGCCAGGGTGTGCAGGTGGTAGCCCGGCATGTCGCGGTGATTGATCGGCTCGATGGCCAGCTTCACGCCGGCGCCGTGCGCCTGTTCGGCGGCCCAGGCGAGATTGGCGGCATAGACGGCGGCGGCGGTGGCGAAGGGCACCTCCGGACCGGGGATGCCGGCCATGCAGTGCAGCGTGCGGCATCCCAGCGCGGCCGCGTACTCCAGCGCCTGTCGCACCGAATCCCGGAACTCCGCCTGGCGTCCCGGCAAGGCGGCGAGTCCCCGTTCGCCGGCGGACCAGTTGCCCGGCGGCAGGTTGAACAGCACCTGGGTCAGGCCATTCGCCTGCAGCCGTGTGCGCAGCTCGGCGACGGGATAGTCATAGGGGAACAGGAACTCGACGCCGCTGAAGCCGGCCTGCGCCGCGGCGTCGAAGCGGTCCAGGAAATCGACCTCGTTGAACAGCATTGTCAGGTTGGCGGCCAGACGCGGCATGCGGGTTTCTCCCTCCAGGGGCTGCGGCCCTGACGGGCTCTTGATCGGGTGGGCCGGTTGGCGCGACGGGACCGATGGCGCCGTCGCGCCCCGGACACTAAAGCGCTTCCGGTTCGACCGTAAACGGCCGGTCTGCCTTGGTTGCGGGTTTTGACCGCGCCGTTCCGCGGCCGGGCCGGCCGGAGCGGGGCGTTGCGGAGCAAGGCCGGTTTGCCCGATACCCCCACGGAACGGGACAGGAGCAGACAGCGATGCCGACCAACGTCATGATCGCCGAGCGCGTGCTGATGGGGATGCTGCTGGGTGGTGTCGGCGTCGGCTGCGTGCTGGTCCTGTGGCCGTTCTTTTCCGGCATCCTGTGGGCGGCGATCCTCACCTACACGACCTGGCCGGCCTATGAATGGCTGCGCGAGCGCGCCGGCCTCAGCCGGGTGCCGGCATCCGGCATCATGGTTTCGGCGGCCTTCGTGCTGGTGGTGCTGCCGCTGGCGCTGGCGGCGCCGGGCGGGGCGGACGACGTCGACCGGCTGCGCAAGACCGTGCAGGCGGCGCTGGCCGCGGGCCTGCCGGGCGCGCCGTCCTGGCTGTTCGACGTGCCGCTGATCGGCCCGACCCTGGGCGGGCTGTGGAACTCGTGGGCCGCCGACCTCTCCGTCATGGGTGATTTCTTTCGTCCCTATTTCGGCATGGCGGCGGAGTTCGGCCTCTCGCTGCTGCTGGGCCTGGCCAATGGCGTGCTGATGTTCCTGCTCGCCCTGTTCGTCGCCTTCTTCTTCTTCGCCTCCGGCGACCGGCTGGCGGCGACGCTGCGCCTGGTGCTGCTGCGCATCGCCGGCGCGCGGGGGCCGCGCCTGATCGAGGTGACCGGGGCGACGATCCGTGGCGTGGTCTATGGCATCCTCGGCACCGCGATCGTGCAGGGCATTCTGACCACGTTCGGGCTGTGGCTGTCCGGCGTGCCGCGCCCCCTGCTGCTCGGCCTGATCGCGGGCGGGCTGTCGGTGCTGCCGATCGGGGCGCCGGTGGTGTGGATCCCGGCCTCGCTCTGGCTGCTGGCGGAGGGGAAGACGGCCTGGGGCATCTTCCTGTTCCTCTACGGCGTGATCGCGGTGTCCGGCGCGGATTCGCTGATCCGCCCGTTCTTCATCGCGCGCGGGGCGCAACTGCCGTTCCTGCTGACCATGCTCGGCGTGCTCGGGGGCGCGATCGCCTTCGGCCTGCTCGGCATCTTCGTGGGGCCGGTGCTGCTTGGCGTCGGCTACACCCTGGTCGCCGAATGGGCCCGCGGCGATGCAACGGTTGTGGATGTGAAGTAATGTACGGTTACGTCCGGCGCGGCACTCCGTCAGGCCGCGCCGGCCGGATGCAGAAGCCGCAGGCGGATACTGCAACAAGCCGGCCGTTATCGTTTCGTTCCGATCCGTACGTTTGGCGGCCCGGCGGTACGTTCCGGGTCAGGCGCCGTCTTTTCCCGTCTTTACCGGGGTTTGCAAGGCCGTTCTCTCTGGCATAACGTCGCGGCACGCCGGCTGGCAGGCCGGCCCAGAAGGGGGCTTTGGATCGGCACGCATGTTCGCCTTCATCATCTCACGGCTTCTGCAGGCGATCCCGGTGCTGCTCGTCGTCGGCTTCATCTCCTTCGCCATGTTCGCCTTCGTCGGTGATCCGGTCAGCATCATGCTCGGCCAGGACGCCACCGAGGCGCAGCGCCAGGCGCTGGTGCAGCAGCTCGGCCTCGACCAGCCCTTCCTGGTGCAGTACGCGAAATTCATGTGGGCGGTGGCGCAGGGGCAGTTCGGCATTTCCTACCGTATCGCCCGCCCGGTCTCCGAGCTGATCCTCGAACGCCTGCCCGCCACCGTGGAACTGGCCTTCTCGGCGGCGCTGCTGGCGCTGGCGGTCGGCGTGCCGATGGGCGTCTACACCGGCATCCGCCGCCATTCGCCGCTGGCACGCGCCTTCATGGTGTTCTCGCTGCTGGGCGTGTCGCTGCCCACCTTCCTGATCGGCATCCTGCTGATCCTGGTCTTCTCCGTGGTGCTGGGCTGGCTGCCGAGCTTCGGCCGCGGCGAGGTGGTGCATTTCGCACACTGGAGCACCGGCTTCCTGACTCTCAGCGGGCTGCGCTCGCTGGTGCTGCCGGCGGTCACGCTGGCGATGTTCCAGATGACGCTGATCATGCGGCTGGTGCGGGCGGAGATGCTGGAAGTGCTGCGCAGCGACTACATCAAGTTCGCCCGCGCCCGCGGCCTGTCGGAGCGCGTCATCAATTTCGGCCATGCCCTGAAGAACACGCTGGTGCCGGTGATCACCATCGTCGGGTTGCAGATCGGCGGCCTGCTGGCCTTCTCGATCGTCACCGAAACGGTGTTCCAGTGGCCGGGCATGGGGCTGCTGCTGGTGCAATCGATCGGCGTCGCCGATATCCCGGTGATGTCCGCCTACCTGCTGCTGATCGCGGTGTTCTTCGTGCTGATCAACCTGATCGTCGATTTGCTTTACTATGCAGTTGATCCGCGGCTGCGCCTGGACCGTCGCGGCGCGGGGGCGGCGCGATGAGCGCCACCGCCTCCACCGTCCGCCGTCCCCGCGCGCTGGCGCGGCTCTGGGACAGCGACGTCGTCTGGTCGTTCCGGCATTCGCCGATCGCGGTCATCTCCGCCCTGGTGGTGGCCGTGCTGGTCATCGCCGCGGTGTTCTCGCGCTGGCTGGCGCCGCACGACCCGTTCGACCTGGCGAGCCTGTCGCTGATGGACAGCCTGCGCCCGCCCGCCTTCCTGGGCGGTGAGGGCGACTGGAGCTTCCCGCTCGGCACCGATGACCAGGGCCGGGACGTGCTCTCGACGATCATGTACGGCATGCGCGTCAGCCTGGTGGTGGGCGTGCTGGCGGTGGGCTTCGCCCTGGTCGTCGGCATCGTCATCGGGCTGGTCGCGGGCTATGTGGGCGGTCTGGTCGACACCGTGCTGATGCGCATCGCCGACATCCAGTTGACCTTCCCGGCGATCCTGATCGCGCTGCTGGTGGACGGCATCGTGCGCGCCGTGCTGCCGCGGGATCTGCACGACCAGTTGCAGATCTACGTGCTGGTCTTCGCCATCGGCATCGCCCGCTGGCCGCAATTCGCCCGCACCGTGCGCGGCTCCACCCTGATCGAGCGCGGTCGCGAATACGTCATGGCGGCGCGCGTCATCGGGCTCTCGCCGCTGCGCATCATGGCGACCCATATCCTGCCGAACGTGCTCGGCCCGGTGCTGGTGATCGCGACCCTGAACGTGGGGCTCGCGATCGTCGACGAGGCCACGCTGTCCTTCCTGGGCGTCGGGCTGCCGCCGACTCAGCCCTCGCTCGGCACGCTGATCCGAATTGGCAACGATTTCCTGTTTTCCGGCGAATGGTGGATCACGATCTTTCCGGGACTCACGCTGGCCATGCTGGTGCTGTCCATCAACCTGCTCGGCGACTGGCTGCGCGATGCGCTGAATCCGCGGCTGCGATGAAGGGCGCCCGCTGATGCCGTTGCTCGACGTGCAGGACCTGGTGGTCGAATTCCCGACGCGGCGCGGCGTGCTGCGTGCCCTCGACGGCGTTTCCCTCGCCATCGATCCCGGCGAGGTGCTCGGGGTGGTGGGCGAGAGCGGGGCGGGCAAGTCGATGACGGGCGCCGCCATCATCGGCCTGCTGGAACCCCCCGGCCGGATCGCCGGCGGGCGCATCCTGCTGGATGGCAACCGCATCGACGACCTGCCGCCCGAGCGCATGCGCCTGATCCGCGGCCGCCAGATCGGCGCGATCTTCCAGGATCCGCTGACCACGCTCAATCCGTTGCATTCGGTCGGCCGCCAACTGGTCGAGACCATGCAGACGCATCTGCGCCTGTCCGACCGCGACGCCCGCGAACGGGCCGTCCAATGGCTGGAGGATGTCGGCATCCCGGCGGCGCGCCGTCGCATCGACGCCTATCCGCACGAATTCTCCGGCGGCATGCGCCAGCGCGTGGTGATCGCGCTCGCGCTCTGCGCCGAGCCGCGCCTCATCATCGCCGACGAGCCGACCACCGCGCTCGATGTGTCGATCCAGGCGCAGATCATCGCGCTGCTCCGGCGCCTCACCCGCGACCACGGCACCTCGGTGATGCTGGTGACCCATGACATGGGGGTGATCGCCGAGACCGCCGATCGCGTCGCCGTCATGTATGCCGGCCGCATCGCCGAGATCGGGCCGGTGCGCGACGTGGTGAAGCATCCCGCCCACCCCTACACGGAAGGCCTGATGGGCAGCATCCCTTCGCTCGAGCATCGGGTCGGGCGGCTGCGCCAGATCGATGGCGCCATGCCCCGCCTGAATGCCATCCCGCCGGGCTGCGCCTTCAATCCGCGCTGCCCGCGTGTGTTCGACCGTTGCCATGTCGAGCGCCCGGACCTGCTGCAGGCCGGCGCCACCCGCGCCGCCTGCTGGCTGCATGATCGCGGCGCGGTGCACCCGGCCCAGGTGGCGGCCGATGCCTGAGGGATCGCTGCGCGCCGCGTCCGGCCCGGTGGTGCTGGAGGCGATCGAGGTCTCCCGCAGCTTCGACGTCTCGCGTCCCTGGCTGCAACGCAAGCTGGCGCGCGAGAAGCGCGCCGTGCTGCGGGCGGTCGACGATGTCAGCTTCGCCATTCCCCGCGGCACCACGCTGTCGCTGGTGGGCGAGAGCGGCTGCGGCAAGTCAACCGTCGCCCGGCTGTCGGTGGGGCTCTATCCGCCGAGCGGGGGCGAGATCCGCTTCGAGGGCCAGCCGCTCTCGGCCGCGCGGGCGCAGCCGGCACTGCGCCGGCGCATGAACATGATCTTCCAGGACCCGTACGCCTCGCTCAATCCCCGCTGGCGGGTACGGGATATCGTGGCCGAGCCGATCCGCGCCTTCGGCCTGCTGCGCACGCGCGCCGATATCGCCGCGCGGGTCGGGCAGTTGCTGATGCAGGTCGGGCTTTCCCCGGCCGATGGGGAGAAATTCCCGCACGAATTCTCCGGCGGCCAGCGCCAGCGCATCTCGATCGCGCGGGCGCTGTCGAGCGAGCCGGAATTCCTGGTCTGCGACGAGCCGACCAGCGCGCTGGATGTCTCGGTGCAGGCGCAGATCCTGAACCTGATGCGCGACCTGCAGGCGCGGCTGGGGCTGACCTACCTGTTCATCAGCCACAATCTCGCGGTGGTGCGCCACGTCTCCGACCGGCTCGGGGTGATGTATCTCGGCCGCATCGTCGAGATCGGCCCGGTCGAGGCGATCTTCCGCACGCCGCACCACCCCTACACGCGGATGCTGCTGGACGCGATCCCGGATCTCGAGATGGCCGGCCGCGCCCGCATCCCTGTGGGCGGCGAGGTGCCGAGCCCGATCGATCCACCCTCGGGCTGCCCGTTCCACCCGCGCTGCCCGCTCGCCAATGCGCGCTGCCGGGAGGAGAAGCCCGGGCACACCCGGGTCCAGGCTCCCGAGGGGCCGGTGCTCGCGGCCTGCCACGCCGTGGAGGAAGGGCGCGCGCAACCCTGAGCCAGGGGGAGGCGGAATGGACATCTATCACATCTGGTGCGACCTCAGGCCGGGCGTGCGCGACACGACCCTTGCAGGACCTGTTTGAGCGCATGGCGACCCGCACGGGGGCGGACGAGGAGGCGCATCACGGCATGAATTCGCTGGTGCGCAATACCCAGTTCGGTCTGACCCGCGATTTTCCCGACCCGGTCCGCCAGCGCGGCGAGGACGGTTCTGAGAGAAAGGCCAGGACTCCACCCCAGAGGCGCTCGGATCAGGACGGGCCGCGTTGGCGGGGTTTCAGCGCAGGTCATGTCGTCATGTAGGGCGGATAAGCGCAGCGCAATCCGCCAACGCAAGATGGCCACCTCGCAGAGCGTTGCGGTGGCGGATTGCGCTGCGCTTATCCGCCCTACACTGCATTTGCTGTGCTGCCCAGTCGTGCTGCCTGGCTAGGAGGTCTCGCCCGCCGGCCGCGAGATCCGTGTCGGCGAGAGCATCCGCAGCCATTCCGTCACCGCCAGCATGTGCCGCAGGATATGGCCTGCCTCGGTGCCTGCGAGGTGTTCCAGCACGCGCCGGGCCTGGGCGGCCTCGCCGCGGCCCAGCGCCTCCCAGGTGGCGAGCAGCACCGCTTCGGCTTCCTCCACGCGCAGGGCGCAGGGGCGTTCGAAGCGGAGGGTTTCGCGTGAGCTCCGGTCGAGCAGGGTCATCGCGGCATCGAAATCCTCCAGCGCTTCGCCCACGCCAAACCGGGCGAAGCGCGGCGTGAGCGGCTGGCGCGGATCACCGCCAAGGGTGCGGGCGAGCACCCAGACACGGGTGACATTGAGCAGGAAGCGGTCACGCAAGGCCAGATCGTTCACCTTCTGGTCGAGATACGCGTACAGGGCCGCCTCCTGCTTCGTATTGCTAATGAGAATAAGTCTCAATTACAGCCTGGGCACGCCCCCGTCAAACGGGAACGTGACGTTCCCCCCGGCTACAGGTTCAGGTGACGCGGCCCGCTGAGGAAGGGGCTGCCGCGCACCAGGAAGCGCAACGGACGGTGGGCGTCGCGGGTGATGCCGATGCGGGTTGAAATCCCGATCTCGCCGGTGGGGGCTCCGTCTTCGGCCAGGAACAGCGCCCCATCCCGGCACAGGTCGATGCCATCGAGCGCAAGATCGATCCCGAGCGCCGCCGCCAGCCGTCCCGGTCCGCGGGCGAGGTCGCGCGGCTTCGCGCCGGGTCGGCGGGCCGCCATCAGCGCCACCCCCTCGACCGGCGCGAGGGCACGGATCAGCACGCCCGCGCCGACGCCGCCCGGTTCGCTGGAGACGTTCAGCATCATCGCGGTGCCGTAGCAGACATAAACGTAGGCGTGGCCGTGCGGCAGGAACAACGACCGGTTGCGCCGGGTCATGCCGCGCCAGGCGTGCAGGGCGGCATCGCCCGGCGGATAGGCCTCGGTCTCGACGATCCGGCCGGCGGCGAGTCCTTCGGGCAGGCGGCGCACCACCAGCCGGCCGAGCAGGAAACGAGCCTGTGTCACCGTTTCCTCCGGCAGTCGCGCGCGCGCGATCACCTGCATTGGCAGCCCTGCCGGGGGCGTTGCATTCGGTCGGCCAATTGTTGGGAAAAGCAGAACACTTATCGACATTTCCCGATTAGGTGGCAGGCGGGCTCTGGATTACGACTGTGCGCAGGCACACACATTCCCCCGCAACGGCCGATACATGCCGGGTCCGGCGCCGGCAGGCGCGACGCGGAGGAAAAAACAACGAGAACGAGGCAGCCATGAACCACGACCAGATGACGACCGGAAAGACGCCGTTCGGGTTCACCAGCAATCTGCAGGCCCCCGCCCTCGAGACCAACGGCCTGGTCGCGCTGCCCGAGTCCGAGGACGTGGGAAGCGGCAATGCCCCGGTGCCTGAACGCCTGGTCACGCTGCACGGCACCCTGCTTGCGCTGGTGCGCCGCGACGGGCGCGACCTGACGGCCCGCCAGCTCACCGCCTTCATGACGGTCTATCTGGACAACCAGGTCCACACCGTCAGCAGCATGGCGGAACTGCTCAACATCTCCCGCCCTGGCGTGACCCGGCTGCTCGACCGGCTGGCCGAGTATGACCTGGTGGAGCGCCAGGAAGATCGCAACGACCGCCGCCGTGTGCTGATCCGCCGCACTGTCCGTGGCACCGCCTTCCTGCGCGAGCTGGAAGAGATCGCCCGCACCGCGCCGGCGCTCGTCCACGCCTGAACCCGACTCGCCGCGGCCGGCAGCGCGCCCCCGGGATGGGGGCGCAGTTGCCATTGCGGCCCTGTGCTGCCACGGCCTAACCTCGCGGGCGTGGCAGCACAGGAGTTGATGATGCCTGTGAGACCGAAGTCGAACGGCACATCGCCAGAGCCCGATCCCTTCATTGGTCCCGATCCGGACGCCACGGCCGCCGCAGCGGCCGTCACGTCGCCTTCCGAACCCGCCGGCCCGCCGCAACCCGAACCGTCCCCGCCCGCGGCACCGGTTTCCGACGCCCCGTCGGAGTCAGCCGCTGCCCCGGCCACGCCGTCGCCGGAGTCGCAGGCGGCGAAACTGCGCCTCAGCCTGGCCGAGTTGCGGCACGACCCGCTGGCGATCCGCCGCATCTTCGAGGGCGGTGACTATCCCTACCGCTCCCGCCTGCGCACCGGCGCCTACGAAGAGCACATGCTGGAGCTGCAGCGCGAGCTGCTGAAGGCGCAGCGCTGGGTGGAGCAGAGCGGCGAGCGCGTGGTGATCCTGTTCGAAGGGCGCGACGCCGCCGGCAAGGGCGGTACCATCAAGCGCTTCATGGAGCACATGAACCCGCGCACCGCGCGGGTGGTGGCGCTGCAGAAGCCCACCGAGCGCGAGCGCACCCAGTGGTTCTTCCAGCGCTACATCGTGCATCTGCCCGCGGCCGGGGAACTCGTGCTGTTCGACCGCTCCTGGTACAACCGCGCCGGAGTCGAGCGGGTGATGGGGTTCTGCACGCCGACCGAATACCTGGAATTCATGCGCCAGTGCCCGGAGCTGGAGCGCATGCTGGTGCGCAGCGGCGTGCAGCTGTTCAAGTACTGGTTCTCGGTCAGCCGCGAGGAGCAGCGCCGGCGCTTCTTCGCGCGCGAGACCGACCCGCTGAAGCAGTGGAAGCTCTCACCGATCGACCGGGCCTCGCTCGACAAGTGGGACGACTACACCGAGGCCAAGGAGGCGATGTTCTTCCACACCGACACCGCTGACGCGCCCTGGACCATCATCAAGGCCGATGACAAGAAGCGCGCCCGCATCAACTGTATGCAACACTTCCTGTCATGTCTGCCGTACGAGCCGAAGGACCGCTCGCTGGTCAGCGGGCCCGATCCGCTGATCGTCGGCAGCACCGCTCACGTCATCGGCACCGACCTGCACATCATCGACAAGAGCCGCCACCCCAAGCTCGGGCGCGGGCGGTTGTAGCGGGACGCGGTCACGGGACGGGGAGGCGCGCTCCCCGTCCCGGCGCGTCCTAACCCTTCAGCTCCGCCCAGGCCGCATCCAGGCCCTTGCGGAACAGCGCGCACATTTCCTGAAGATTCTCTTCGGTCATGATCAGCGGCGGGGTGAAGGCGATGCGGTCGCCGATCGCGCGCACCACCAGCCCTGCCTCCAGGCATTTGCGCTCGACCAGCGCACCCGCCTTCGCCTCGGCGGGGAAGGGGGTACGGGTCCGCTTGTCGGCCATCAGCTCCACCCCGGCGATCAGCCCGACGCCGCGGGCATTCCCGACCATCGGGTGGTCCTCGGTGGCCTTCAGCCCTTCCTGCATCACCGGCGAGACGCGGCGCACATGGGTGAAGATGTCGCGTTCCTCGTAGATCTTCAGCGTCTCCACCGCCACCGCGCAGGCCACAGGATGGGCGGCGTAGGTGAAGCCATGGGCGAAGCTGCCGATCTTTTTCGATTCCCCCAGCATCGCCTGGTAGATCTTCTCGTTGACCAGCAAAGCCGAGATCGGCTGGTACGAGGCCGACAGCGCCTTGGCGCAGGAGAGCATGTCGGGTTCGATGCCGTAGGTCTGGCAGCCCCAGACATTGCCGGTGCGGCCGAAGCCGCAGATGACCTCGTCGGCGATCAGCAGGATGTCGTATTTGCGAAGCACCGCCTGGATCTTTTCCCAGTAGGTCGCCGGCGGGGTGATGGCGCCGCCCGCGCCCTGCACCGGTTCGCCGAAGAAGGCGGCGACGGTGTCGGGGCCTTCGCGCAGGATCAGTTGCTCCAGATTGTTCGCCATGCGGGTGGCGAACTGCTCCTCGGTCTCGCCGTCTTCGTGGAAGCGGTAGTAATGCGGGTTGTCGGTGTGCCGGAACTGCGGCAGCGGCACGTCGAAATCCGAATGCATCTGCGGCTGGCCCGAGAGGCTGACCGCCGCCACGGTGTTGCCGTGATAGCCGCGCACCCGGCCGATGATCTTCTTCTTCTGCGGCTTGCCGATGGCGTTGTGGTAGTACCAGACCAGCTTGATGGCGGCGTCGTTCGCCTCCGAGCCCGAGCAGGAGAACAGCACCTTGCTCATCGGCACCGGCGCCAGTTGCACCAGGCGCTCCGCCAGATCGACGCTCGGAATGTTTCCCTTGGCGAAGAAATGATGGTAGTACGGCAATTCCAGCATTTGCCGGTACGCCACCTCGGCGAGTCGCCGCTCGGAGAAACCGAGCGAGGCGCACCACAACCCTGCCATCGCCTCCAGGTACTTCTTTCCGGCTTCATCGTAGACGTAAACGCCCTCGCCGCGGGCCATCAGCGTGCCGCCGGTTTCGCGATAGCCCGCGATGTCGGTCTGGTGATGGACCAGGAAGGCGATGTCGCGGGCGTGGACGGAGTTCGGGGCGAATGCGGCGGTCATGCGAGCCTCTTTGCATACGGGGCAATAAAGTTTCCGCGCCTGACGTGAACTTCGCAAGCCCCGGTGCAGCCGCGCCGGTCAGCCGGTGACATCGCTCCTGTCCGAAAGCGGCGCCTGGGCGGGTGTGCTCGGCGCGGTCTTCCTGGCCGGCCTGCTGCGCGGCTTCACCGGCTTCGGGTTCGCGCTCGCTGCCGTGCCGCTGGCGAGCCTGGTGCTGCCGCCTTCCCGTGCGGTGCCGATGGTGATCCTGCTGCAGCTTTGCCTTGGCCTGCGCGACGGTATCGCCGAGCGCCGCCGGGCCGACCGCTTCTCGGTGGGGTGGGTGGCCGCGGGCTGCGTGCTCGGCACGCCGCTGGGGGTGGCCGCGCTGGCGGCGTTGCCGCAACCGGTGGTGCGGCTGGTTCTGGGCGTGATCGTCGGCGTCGCCGTGCTGGCCACCTGGCACGGTCCGGGACGGCCGCTCGAACGGCGCCGGGGACTGGCGATGCTGGCGGGACTGGCGAGCGGCGTGTGCAACGGGCTGGCGGCCATGGGGGGGCCGCCGGTGATCCTGTATTTCCTCGCGGTGGAGCCGGTACAAGCGGTGATGCGCAGCTCGCTGCTGGTCTATTTCGCGCTGGCCGCGGTGATTGCCCTGCCGGGGACCCTTGCGGCAGGGCTGATCGACGCGCCGCTCCTGGCCGCGGCGGCCGCCGGGGTGCCCGTGGTGCTGGCCGGCAGCTGGATCGGCGGCTGGGGATTCCGCCATGCCGGCCACCGCTGCTATCGCATGGTGGCGGCCGGCGTCCTGCTGGTCACCGCCCTGGCGACGATCATCCGCGGTATCGCCGGGCTGTCCGGCTGAGGATCAGACCTGCCGCGCGCGCAGCGCCGCCAGCCTTTCGTTCAGCCCCTGCGGCGCCGGCGACTTGCCGGCGGCGGCTTCCAGCGCGCGGGCGATGTTCGGGTCCTCCTGCTCCGGCCGGCTCGGCCGCAGCAGCCGCGCCTTCGACGCCGCCGCATCCGCCGAGGCGAGATCCTTCGCCGCCGCGTCCTGCATCGCCTTGAGCGCCACGGTCAGGCTGGAGGTCGCCTGGCTCAGCCCGGCCGCGCGGCGTGCCGCCTCGGCCTGCTGCTCGGCGGTGCTGCGCTGCTGTTCCGCCCGCGCCATGTCACGTTGCGCGCGTTCGAGCTGCGAGCGGCCTTCCTTCAGCTTGCGCCCGGCTTCCAGGTAGGTGCTTTCCAGCATCTGCAGGAAGTCCTTCGCCTCCTCGGCATCCTTCTTCTCGCGCTCGACGTCGGGCGCCATCTGCTCGAGCATGTCCAGCAGCGTGGCGAGGCTGTGCTCCAGCTCGGCCTTGCGGCCCGCGTTCGGTTCGGCGGCGATCTGGGTCTGCAGCAGCTCGGCCGCGGCCATGCGCTGGCGCGAGAGTTTGGCGATCTCGTCGGCCTCCCGCTGCTCCTTGTCGAAGGCCTGGCGGGCGGACGCCACCTGCAGGCCGAGATCGTCGAGATGCTGCTCCATGCCGCGCAGCTCCGCCTCGCTCGCGGATTTCGGATCCCAGCGCACCAGCGCCTCGATCCCCGACTGCACCGCCTTGTCCGCCTTCACGCCGATCAGGTTGCCGATGAAGCGAAGCATCGCGTGTCTCTCCCTTGTTGATTCAGGCCGGCACCATCGCCGCCGCGTTCAGCAGCGCCACGGCGAGCTGGATCGCCACCAGCAGGATCGCGCCGGCGATCTGGTCGGCCTCGATCATCTTGCCGAGCGCCCCCAGCAGCCGCGACGCCACCTGGAACGTCACCAATTGCAGTACCACCGCCACCAGCCCCCACACCAGCAGGTCCAGCGCCACCGGCGTGGTCGCCAGCAGCGAGGCGAGCGGAATCGCCAGCGCCACCACGGTGCCACCCAGCACCAGCGCGGCGCTGCTGTTGCCGCCGCTGATCAGCCGGCGTTCGTTGAACGGCGTCAGCGCCATGTAGATCGCCGTGCCGAGCGCGAGCAGCGCCAGCGTCAGCAGGAATTGCAGCAACAGGTTGGGCAGGCCGGTGCCGAGCGCGCCGAGCACGGCGGCGAAGGTTCCGGGAACCGGTTCGTTCATGCGGATCTCCGATCGGGGGCGGCGGGCAGGGCGAGCGCCGCAGGATTGACGTCGATGCCGGCGTGGATCTCCACCCACGCCTGGTCGGCGGCCTGGATCGCGGCCACCATGACGAATTCGGTGGGCGGGGCCGGCGGCGCGGCCCCGGTGGGCGCGGCATACAGCATGGCCTGCAGCCGGCGTTGCGCCGTGCCGTCCAGGGCCTGCACCGTCTCGTCCAGCATCTGCGGGCTTACCCGGCCCCCGCCGGGCACCCAGGCGCGGCCATAGGTCTTGCCGTCCCGGGTCTGGAAGGCAGGCCAGCCGATCATGCCCTCGGCGGGGTCGAGCCAGACGCCCCATTCCCGCGCATCGGCCGGCGTCACCTCGTCGAGCAGGCTGAAATACCGGCACTCGTCGATCGCGCCCGCCGCATCGGTGTGGACCTGGAAGAAGCCCTGCCGCCCCGGCAGGTAAAGCCGGTGCAGCACCACCCCCGCGCCGCGCAGCGTGCCAACCGCCTCGACATTGGTCATGCCGCCCGGCGGGGCCTGCACCTTGGTCGCACTCCCGGCCAGCAGGAAGGGCGAGGGATCGATCGGGAAGGTCATGCCGACGCGGAATCCCGCCTCGGCACTGCCGGGGGGCGGGGGGCGTCCGGCGGTGGCGCCCGTGCCGGTGGTGCCACCCGCGGCACGCCGGCTCAACCACAGGAACACGAGGATCGCGCCTCCCCCCAGGAGCACCAGCCAGAGGATCCCCGTCCCGACCTTGACGGAGGAGCGCGGTGCTGGCTGCGCCAGTTCCTGGTCGAGCTGGTTCAGTTGCGCCGCGACCTGCGGATCCTGCGCCGCCCGTGCCTCGGCTTCCTGGCGCCAGCGCAGGTATTCCGGGTTGTCGCGATGCGCGCGGAAATACTCCGCCCGGCCGGGCGAGGTCAGGCTGTTCAGCAACGCCCACAGCATGACGCCGTTGACCACGGCGCCGGCCGAGGGGCCGCCCCAGCCTCGGGCCGGCGAGGGCCGGCGATCCACTGGTGGGGTGGTGGCGCCGCCCCAGGGCGTCGGCCGGCGCTCGGCCGGGGCCGCGTTGCCGCTGCCCCAGGGCGAGGGGGTGCGCTGGTCCGGCCGGGGGCGCTGGCTCGCCTGGAAGTCCTGCAGCGCCTGCGCCGAGCCGCGCCGCGAAACCGCGCGATCCCCCGCCGAGCCGCTGGAATAGCCGGACGACGGCACGGAGGGTCGGGCATAGCCGCCACTGCTGGCGGGTGGGCGCGGCGCCGGTGCCGAATAGCCCGGGGAGGGACGGCGATATCCCCCGCTGGCGTACTGCGCCGCCGCGCCGTCCTGCAGCAGGCAGAAAAAGACGGCCGCCAGCAGCAGCCGCGCGATGCGGCGGTGACGTCGTGGCGTCATGCGACGGGGCCGCTCAACATGGGCTGCTTCCTGCTGCCGACAGACCGGACGCCATCTGCCAAGATCAATGGAATGAAGTCGGGATGCACGACTCGTCCGCCCGCCGCCGCCCTGGCCGTGCCGCAGCGGGTACGATACGCCCCCCGGTGTCGGCAAGGACGTTCATCACCCCACGCCATGGCCGCGGAACCAGGCCAGCATGCGCTGCCATCCATCGGCCGCATCGGTGGCACGATAGCTCGGCCGGTAGTCGGCCAGGAAGGCGTGGCCGGAATCGGGATAGATCACCAGATCCACGGTTCGGCCGGCCGCCCGTGCCCTGGCGACCGCCGCCTGCACGTCGGCCACGGGGATGCTGGTATCCTTGCCGCCGTACAGCGCCAGCAGCGGGCAGCTGATCCGGTCGGCGATGTCCGTGACGGTTTTCGGCTGGATCTCGGTGCGGGCCCCCCCGACCTGCCCATACCAGGCGACCGCGGCCTTCAGCGTTGGGTTGTGCGCGGCATAGAGCCAGGTGGCGCGCCCGCCACGGCAGAACCCGGTCACGCCCACCCGCCCGGAATCCCCGCCATGCGCCGTTGCCCAGCGGAGCGTGGCATCGAGGTCCGCCATCAGCGTCGCGTCCGGCGCCTTGCTGATCACGTCGCGCATGATCACCGCCGCGTCGGTCATCTTCGAGAGGTCGGCCAGCCGCGCATAGACCTCGGGCGCCACCGCGAGATAACCGGCCTTGGCGAGCCGGCGGCAGATGTCCTTGATGTGCTCGTGCACGCCGAAGATCTCGGCATTGACCAGCACGATCGGGAAGGGGCCATTCCCCTGCGGCCGGGCGAAATAGGCCGGCAATTCCCCGTCCACGACGGGCACCCTGGCCTCGCCCGCCTCCAGCCCGGCGGTGTCGGTGTGGATCACCTGCGCCTCGACCCGCGTGGTCGCCAAGGTCAGCCCGGTGATCAGGCCGGTCATCATCAGCCCCCGGCGCGCCAGCGGCGGGCCATCCTGCGCAAGTTTGGTCATTGCCGGTTCTCCCCTGTGATGCAACCGCTTCCGCACTTAGGCCGCTGCCCGGGCTGGACAAGCATGTCCCGGGGCGCTGCCCCGGCCCCGCCAGGAGGCTTTGCCTCCTGGACCTCCACCAAGGGCCGAAGGCCCTTGGATCCCAAACGAATGGGGTGCAGGGGCCTTTGGCCCCTGCCGGAGTCCAGAGGCGGAGCCTCTGGCGGGGCCGGGGCAGCGCCCCGGAAACACCGGTCAGCCGTTGAGGGCGCGGCCGAACACCTGGGGGTCGACGTTGCCGCCGCTGATCACCGCCCCCACCACCTTGCCCCGTGCGTCGAAATGTCCGGCCAGCAGGGCGGCGAGGGCCACGGCCCCGCCCGGCTCCACCACCAGCTTCAGGTGCGAGAAGGCAAACGCGATCGCCGCCAGCACTTCCGAGTCGGTCACCGCGAGGCCGCCGGAGAGGCGGGGGCGGTTGACTTCGAAGGTGATGCGTCCGGGGGTCTTCGACAGCAGCGCGTCGCACAGGGTGGAGCCGCCGGGCGCGTTCTGCCGCCGCTCCCCGGCAACCAGCGAGCGGGCGGTGTCGTCCCAGTCCGCCGGCTCGACGGCGTAGACGCGGGTGCCGGGTGAGGCGCCTTCGATTGCCAGTGCGCACCCCGCGATCAGCCCGCCGCCGCCGGTGCAGACCAGCAGCGCGTCCATGGCGAGGCCGCAAGCAGCGGCGTCCTCGACCAGTTCCAGCGCCAGCGTGCCCTGGCCGGCGATCACGTCGGGGTGGTCGAAGGGCGGCACCAGCGTGGCGCCCGTGCGCTCGGCATGGGTGCGCGCCAGGGCCTCGCGGTCGTCGTTCAGGCGATCATAGGGCACGATCTCCGCCCCCCAGTGGCGGGTGCTCTCCACCTTGATGCGGGGGGCGTCGGCCGGCATGAACACGGTGGCATGGCTGCCCAGGGCGGCGGCGGCGCAGGCGGTGGCCTGGCCGTGGTTGCCGGAGGAATGGGTGACCACCCCGGCGCGGCGCTGGGCATCGGAGAGCTGCAGGATGGCGTTGGTGGCGCCGCGCAGCTTGAAGCTGCCGGTGCGTTGCAGCGGTTCCGGCTTGAGCAGGATGGTGCCGCCGGTGCGTTCGTCGAGCAGCGGATGGCGCAACAGGGGCGTGCGCACCACGTGCGGGGCCAGCCGCGCGCGGGCGGCGGCGACGTCCTCGAAGCCTGGCAGGCGCATCCCCGGTTCCCCTATCTGTCGGGGCGCGGGAGGATCACCACTGGTTCCTCTCCCGCGCGGCCGCGCACAGGATAGAGCCGGAAGCCTTCTGCCACCACTCCGCCGCGGGCGCGCTCAACCAGGGCGGCCGGGCCGGTCGGGGTGAAGGTGGTGGTTTCCAGGGCCTCGGCACGGCGGGCGCTGCGCACCAGCAGGCCGGGGCGGTCCTCGGCCAGGGCGGTGCCGTCCGGCAGGGCGAACCAGCGCCAGCGCGACTCCACCGCGAGCACCGGGATGTCGCGCGGCATCAGCCAGGCGAGCAGGGCGGCCTGACCGTAATTGTCGGCGACCACGTAGGCGGCGCCGCCGGCGCGGGCGGCAGCGGTGACGTCGGCGGCCAGCCTGTCCCAGCCGCCGAGTCGGATCAGCGTCATGTCGGCGCGGCGCGGCAGTGCGAGCGGCGCCCAGGCCGCCTGCACCCAGACCACCGCCGTGATCACGGCTCCGCAGGCCAGGGCCGGCCAACGCCACCGCAGCCAGCTTCCGGACAGTCCCGCCGCGGCGATTGCCGCCGGTGGATGCAGCAGCAGCGGCCAGTTGGCCTGCACCCGGTCGCCCAGGGCGTGTTGCAGGAACACCAGCGTCGGCACTCCGAGCAGCGCCGCGAGCAGGGTCCAGCCGGGATCGCGCCCGACCGCCCGGCGCAGTGCCAGCACCAGCCCGGCGCCGAACAGCACCGCGATCAGCGGGGTGGCAAGTCCGATCTGCCCGCCGATCAGCTCGCCCAGGAACTGCAGCGCCCGGGCCGGTTGGAAGTCGCCGACGCGCCCACCCTGCTTGGCGAAGCTGACCCAGTCATGGGTCGCGTTCCAGGCCAGCACCGGGGCGAAGAGCAGAGCGGCGAGGGCGGCGGCGATCCAGGGCTGGGGCCGGCGCAGCCAGGGCCGCAGCGACGGTACCGCGAGCAGCCAAACCAGCACCGCCGGCGCCAGCAGCGCCGCGGTGTATTTGCTGTCGAGCGCCAGTCCGGCGGCGAGCCCGGCCACCAGCCACCAGGCGCCGTGCCCGGTCGCGACCAGCCGGGCCAGCGCCCAGATCGAGGCGGTCCAGAACAGCAGCAGCGGGGTATCCGGCGTCATGGTGACGGCGCCGGCGCCGAAGGTCAGGGTGGCGTTGGCCAGCGCCGCCGCCCAGGGCCCGGCGCGACGGCCGGGCAGCAGGTCCTCGGCCGCCTGCCACAGCAGCACCGAGCCCAGCGCCGCCGCCAGCGGCCCGAGCAGCCGCACCCCGAGCGCGGTGTCGCCGGCGAGCCAGGTGCCGGCGCGGATCCACAGCGCGACCATGGGCGGGTGGTCGTAGTAGCCGCCCGCGAGCGCCTGCGACCACACCCAGTAATAGGCCTCGTCCGGGGCGAGCGGAGTCGCGGCGGCGATGCCCAGGCGCAGCGCCGTGAGCAGCAGCAACAGCGCCGCCCCGGCCAGGATGACGCCATGCGGGGTCGCCCCGCCCGGGGCGGGGAGGGCGGCTGGCCGGACGGACATGGGGTGATCTAGAGCGGCACGCCCGCGAGCGCGCGGCTGGTGCGGATGGTCTGCAGGGTCTGCACCCGGCTGACATGGGACGCGCCGGTCAGCTTCTGGGTCAGTGCGTTCTCGTGCGCGGTGTCACGCGCCACCAGCTTGAGCAGGAAATCCCCGCCGCCGCGGATCATGTGGCATTCGCGCACTTCCGGCCATTCGCTGACCATGGCCTCGAACCCGGAAAGCACCTGTTCTTTCTGGCTTTCCAGGCCGACGACGGCGAAGAAGGTGATCTCCCACCCCAGGGTCTGGGGGTCGGTGTCGGCGTGGTAGCCGCGGATGATGCCGGCTTCCTCCAGCCGGCGCACGCGGCGCAGGCAGGGGGGGGCGGAAATGCCGGCCCGGCGGGCGAGCTCGACATTGGTCATGCGCCCATCCTCCTGCAACTCGGCCAGGATGCGGCGGTCGATCGCGTCAAGCAGGGGCGTCTCGGCTGGGGGCTTCATCTGGTATATGCGGGCAAGGGCGCGGGCGGGGAACGGTGATCACCGTTCCGCCGTTGCTCATGGGTGACGGTCGCGCGCAATAATATTGCACGACCCTCGCGCCGCAAGGGCGAAATCCCGATGCTTCCTTGTGCCCGATCCTGCGGCCCCGATATGGTCGTCAATCAACATGTCTGGAACGCCTTTCGCACATGCCTGACACCCACCGCACCCGCGTGCTGATCATCGGCGCCGGACCGGCTGGCTACACCGCCGCGATCTATACCGCGCGGGCGAGCCTGCAGCCGCTCCTGGTCGCCGGTCTGCAGCCGGGCGGGCAACTGACGATCACAACCGACGTCGAGAACTACCCGGGCTTCGCCGAAACGGTCCAGGGGCCGTGGCTGATGGAGCAGATGCAGAAGCAGGCCGAGCACGTCGGCACGCGCATCCTGTACGACCTGATCACCGAGGTCGATTTCACCACCACCCCGTTCCGCTGCGTCGGCGATTCCGGCGACCTTTACCTCGCCGATTCGGTGATCATCGCCACCGGGGCGCAGGCGCGCTGGCTGGGACTCGAGTCGGAGAAGCGCCTGCAGGGCTTCGGGGTGTCGGCCTGCGCCACCTGCGACGGGTTTTTCTTCCGCGGCAAGCGCGTCGCCGTGGTGGGCGGCGGCAACACCGCGGTGGAGGAGGCGCTGTATCTGACCCACCACGCCGAGAGCGTGGTGCTGGTGCACCGGCGCGACACGTTGCGCGCCGAGAAGATCCTGCAGCAGCGCCTGGCCGCCAACCCGAAGATCCAGGTGATCTGGGACAGCGTGGTCGAGGAGGTGCTAGGCACCGACAAGCCGCCTTCGGTCACTGGCCTCAGGCTGCGAAATCGCCATAGCGGGGCGGAAAGCCGGCTCGACGTGGACGGTGTCTTCATTGCGATCGGTCACGCACCGAATACTTCCGTATTCCGCGGTCAGGTCGAACTGGACGAAGATGGCTATGTCGTGACCGCGCCCGGCACGACGCGCACCTCGGTGCCCGGGGTGTTCGCGGCGGGCGATGTGCAGGACAAGGTCTGGCGGCAGGCGGTCACCGCGGCAGGAACCGGTTGCATGGCGGCATTGGAGGCCGAAAAGTGGCTGGCTGCGCAGGAAACCGAGTCGGCGCTGGCCGCGGACTAGTGTACCGGTTCCGACAGGTGCGTCCGCCCCGTCGGGGGAAAGCGGAACGCCCCATGCAAGCTTGGTGTTCCGGTCCGGCGGTCCTGTGGGCCGGGGCTGGAGCCTGCGTGGCGGATACCGTGACTGGAGCGAATGATACCGCCGGGGTGCTGGGCTTCGGGCGGATTGACGATCAAAGGCCGGCCGGCAGGGACCGGACGGCAGGGGATGGCTGAACGATGGACTGGGACAAGCTGCGCGTCTTCCATGCGGTGGCCGAGGCTGGCAGCTTCACGCATGCCGGCGACGTGCTGAACCTCAGCCAGTCGGCGGTATCACGGCAGATTTCGGCGCTCGAGGAAGCGCTGCAGGTGCCGCTGTTCCACCGGCACGCGCGCGGGCTGATACTCACGGAACAGGGAGAAAGCCTGAACCGTACGGTGCGCGAGGTCTTCGCGAAACTCGCGATGACCGAGGCTTTACTGACCGAAAGCAAGGAGAAGCCGGCCGGCCGGCTGAAGGTGACCACCACGGTGGGCTTCGGCTCGTCCTGGCTGGCGCCGCGGATCAATGCGTTCAACCAGCAATATCCTGACGTGACGATGCAATTGCTGCTGGACGATTCCGACCTCGACCTCGCCATGCGCGAGGCCGACGTGGCGATCCGGATGCATGCGCCGAAGCAGCCGGATCTGGTGCAACGCCACCTGCTGTCGCTCGACTGGCATGTCTGTGCCAGCGCCGACTACCTGCAGCGGCACGGCACGCCGACCAAGCCCGAGGACCTGGACGGTCATCACCTGATCCTGTTCGGCAATTATCGCCCGCCGGTGCCGGATATCGACTGGCTGGCCGAGGCCGGCCGCAAGACCGGCCATCCGCGCCGGGGCGTGCTGGAGGTAAACAGCCTGACTGCCATGCTGCTGGCGGTGCAGTCGGGGCTGGGGATCGCGGCGCTGCCCGACTACATGGCGGCCGATCCGGCGAACGGGGTGGTGCGGCTGCTGCCCGACATCAAGTCGCCGAAGGTGGACGTGTATTTCGTCTACCCGGAAGAGTTGCGCAATTCCAAGCGCGTGGCTGTCTTCCGCGACTTCCTGCTCGCCCGCCTCGCGGAACGCTCCTACTGAGCGACGCCTCTGCCGACAAGGAAGGGGCGGCTGATCGGCGGCAGGCTTCCGGCCTGCCGCCGGGCCGGCGAGACCGGAGCCGGCATGCGGACCGGTCATATCCGATCCGGTGAATCGGACATGGTTCGGGCCGGTCGGGCACCTTAGCTAATCCTCAGTGATTACGGTGTGCCCGGTGGGGCTGTCGCAGGCCCCCGGATATGCCAGCCTTCCTGCCCTGTCGGGGCGGGAAAGGGGGTCATCGACCCCTACGTCTCCCAGACGTAAAGCCTCCCTGTATCCTCGCCCCGCCGCCCTTCGGGCTGGCGGGGCTTTTCTTTTCTGGCTTGAAGATCCGGGGGACGGCGAAGCTGCCATCGCCATGGCCCCGCACTATCCTGGTTCCGTCAACTGCCCGGGTTCATACTGAACCGCAGAGTGAATCTATCCCATCGTTGCATGGCCGATCGGTGCCGCGAAGGCGAAGCCTGTCTGGGTGGTGGCTGGCGTCGACAGCATGAAGGTGTCGCTTGCCGTGGCCCCGGCGCTGTCCTGGGCGGTGACGCGGATGGACAGATCCGGTGCGTTCGCCGGCACCGTGGCGAGAAAGCTGCCGTTCTCGGGGGCGAAGCTGATCCAGTTGGGCAGCGGCGAGCCGTCGGCAGCGGTCGCCATGTAGGTCATCGTTTGGCCGTCGAGGTCGGTGAAGGTGGCATTGCCGATGACCGTCCCCCCACGATTGGCGGTGCTGTCGTAGGTCGTTCCCTCGGGCGCGCTCTGATCGGGGATCGGGTTGGTGACCACGATCCGGTGCTGTGCCGCCATGCCGTGGGCGTTCAGCAGCACGGTCAGGCCAATGGGATACCCGGTATTGCCCCCCACGGCATCGAGCCAGCCATCATTGTTGAGGTCGCCGGCCGCGACGTCCTGTGACCACTGGTTCCGAGCGAAACCCCGCGCTGCCTGGAAAGTGCCATCGCCGGTGCCGCGTAGTACCTGCAGCCCGGCTTCGGTCCCGACCAGCAGATCGAGAGTGTCGTCGTTGTCGACGTCACCTGTGACGATCCCGTTCGGGGCCGCGGTGGTTCCGTACTCGACCGCCGGCCGGAAGCTGCCATTGTCCTTGCCGAGCAACACCCAGACTGTGTTGCTGTCGTGGCGGGTGGCGGCGATGTCGGGCTGGTTGTCCTTGTTGAAGTCACCAACCACCAGTGTGGAGGGGCCCCGGGAGGTGATGCCGTCGGTGGGGTAGGGAATGGGGTTGGCGAAGCTGCCATCACCCTTGTTGAACCAGATGCCGATCGTTCCGCTATTGCCGATGGTGATCAGATCGGCGTGGCCGTCATGGTTGAGATCCTGTGCGGCAACGCCCCGGGCGGCGGTATCGCTGCTGTAGGTGCCGCCGCCCGTGAAATTGCTGCCGGCGAATCGCACTGCCAACGTCTCGTTCGTGTTGACTGCGGCGATGTCGGGATGGCCGTCGCCGTCGCCGTCGAGGTCGGCAGCGGTGGCGGCGTTCGGAAGGTAGCCGACGGGAATCGGCGCCGGTGCTGCCAGGGTGCCGTCGCCCTGGTTGTGCAGGATCGAAACAGTACCATCACGCTGATTGGTCACCACCAGGTCGGTGTGCCCGTCGCCGTCCATGTCGGCGCCCACCAGCGTTCCCGGGTCGGAGCCGGCAGGATAGAGGGCGCGGTTGCCGAAAGTTCCATCACCGTTGCCCGGCAGCACCGAGATGAAGCCATCGTTGTCCCCGTTCCAGTCGGTGCTGGCGAGGTCAAGGATGCCGTCGCCGGTGAGGTCGACGACGGTCACCGCCACCGGTGTGGTTTCGATTCGATAATTGACGATGTCGGTGAATGCGATTTCGCCGTTACCCATCCCCAGGCCAAAAAACAATGCCTGCAACTGATTGACGGTCATGATGGAGAGTTGGTGCGCGGTGAAGCCATGGCTGCGTCCGGCAGGCGGGATGGCGGCCAGGGCTTTGGCCTTCAGTGCCAGCACCTGGGGCGTGGTGAATGCGACGACCTGGTCGATGCTCAGCGCCGCTGCCTGCCCCGCCGTCAAGGCCGCCATCCCGGCCGTCGACAGCGCCGTGACCTCCGTGGTTGACAGCGCCTGGATCTGCTCGGTCGTCAGCGCGGCGACCTGGGCCGTTTGCAATGCCATGACCTGCGCGGTGGAGAGGATCGCCACCTGATCGGCCGTCAGCGCGGCGACCTGGGCCGTTTGCAATGCCACGAACTGCGCGGTGGAGAGGGCCGCCACCTGCGTGGTGGTCAGCGCTGCCACCGTCCCGGTCGACAGCGCCGCCACCTGCGTGGCGCCCAGCCGGGGCAATTGCCGCCGGACGCTCAGGGCCTCGATCTGCACGGGCTGCAGCGCGTTTATCTGTGGCGTGGTCAGCGCGCCGATGTAACCGGCCGGCAACTCGGCGATCTGCGTGCTGGTCAGGGCCGCCACCTGCGCGGTGGTGAGCGCCTGCAGTTGCACCGTGCTGATCGACCAGGCCCAGTAATTGCCGAGGGCGGGGATGTCGTCGGTCGGCAGCGCTGACAGTTGCGCAGGGGCGAGCGCCGCCACCTGGGTCGGCGTCAGGGCCGCCACCTGGGCGCTGGAAAGCGCCGCCACCTGGGCGCTGGAAAGCGCCTGGATCTGCTGGGCGGAAAGCGCGCCGATCTGCGCGGGGGCCAGCGCCGCCACCACCTCGGTCGACAGCGCGCGCAGCTGCGAGCTGGTCAGTACCGTCATCTGGGCCTGGGCATCGAGGGCGGCGATTTGCTCGGGGCTCCAGCTGGCCAGTTGCGCGCTGCCGAGCACTGCGACCTGGGCCGGGCGGAGCACGGCGATCTGGGCGGGGGTGAACGCTGCCACCTGGGCCGTGTCGAGGCTCGCCAGCACCGCGGTCGGCAGCGCGATGACCGGGCTGCCGGCGCTGATGGCCTGGATCTGGTGGATCGAGAGCCTGGCTGTTTGAGAGGGCGTCAGCGCTGCCACCTGTTCGGCGTCGAGGCTTGCCACCTGGGTGGTGGTGAGTGTCGCCACCTGTGCCGAAGTGAGGCCGGTGATTTCCGCGGGCGTGAACGAGGCCAGATCGGTGGTCTGGGTGACGACACTCATGACGGCTCCATTCGTTGCCCCTGTGAGCACAAGGCGAAAACGGCAAGGCGGGAGTCGAGGTCATGCCTGGATGCACACGCGGGAATAAGACCGCGAGGGACGCGGGAAGGAGGCATGACTGTGTTGGATGAAACTGTTGCCCCGCATCATTGGAACATACGTCTGGGCGTGAAATCCGCGCCAAATCACCTGCGGACACCATCGCACCGGCCTTGCCTTTGTGCCGTCTTGCGGCCAGGGGAGAGTAGCGCAAAAGGTCAGGGCACATGGACGTTGTTTCTGCGCACGGGCAGCCGCTTCTGGTCCGCACGTGCGGGCCCGATATCATCCGGAGGGGAACATGAAAGTCGGAGTCATCGGCCTCGGGCGCATGGGGGCGGCCATGGCCGCCAACCTGCTCAGGGCCGGGCACGAGGTGACTGTCTACAACCGCAGCCCGGAGAAGGCGCAGGACCTGGTGGACCAGGGCGCCCGCCTCGCCGCCCGGGTGGAGGAGGCCTGTGCCGGTGCGGCCGTCATCACCATGCTTGCCGACGATCCGGCGGTGGAAGGCGTGGTCTGCGGCGAACACGGCGTGGTCGCCGGGCTCGGGGCGGGGGCGATCCACATCTCCATGAGCACCATCAGCGTGGCGCTGTCCGAACGGCTGCAGGGGGCACATGAAGCGGCCGGCCAGCGCTTCGTCGCCGCCCCGGTGTTCGGGCGTCCGGAAGCCGCCGCCGCCGCCAAATTGTTCGTCGTCGCCGCGGGGGCGGCCGCGGCACTGGATGAATGCGCCCCTCTGTTCGATGCGATGGGGCAGCGGACCTTCCGCATCGCCGATCGCCCGCCGGCGGCGAACCTGGTCAAGCTCAGCGGCAATTTCCTGATCGCCTCGGTGATCGAATCGCTGGGCGAGGCGATGGCGCTGGTCGGCAAGGCCGGCATCGACCGCCACCAGTATCTCGACATCCTGACCTCGACGCTGTTCGCGGCGCCGGTCTACCGGACCTATGGCGGGCTGATCGCCGAGGAGAAATTCGAGCCGGCCGGCTTTGCCGCCCCGCTCGGCCAGAAGGACATCCGCCTGACCCTGGCCGCGGCGGAAAGCCTGCGCGTGCCGATGCCGCTGGCCAGCCTGCTGCGCGACCGGTTCCTGACCTTGCTGGCGCAGGGGGGGGAGGCGCTCGACTGGTCGGCGATCGGGCAACTGGCGGCGCGCGATTCCGGCCAGGGCGACCGGCGCGGATAGGGGGCTACGGATAGGGGCGCTGGCGCCACGATCGCCCCTCGATTAGTTTCGCCCCGGACCGCCCGGCGGCGCGACCGCCCCCGGGGCGGGCGTGCTGACCGGTGGAAACGTCCCATGCCGCATTCCCTCGCCGAACCCGCCTCCGTGACCACGCCGGAGGCCGCGCCGCCCTGGACTCCCCCCCTGGCCGAGCCGGCGCCACGCAGCCTCTGCACGGATTGCGGCATTTCCCGCTCCGACGATCCGCGGCGCTGCGGTCGGGCCTGCCAGTTCATCCGGCCGGACCATGCCGCGCTGGAACGCCGCGTCCATGGCCGCACCCGCGATCCCGCCGCCAGCCCGGATGAACTGTTCTTCGGGCCATTCCGCCGCATGCTGCGCGCGGCGCTGAAGGAGCCTCGCCCCGGCGCGCAATGGACCGGCATCACCACGCGCATCGGCCAGCGCCTGCTGGAAACCGGCGCGGTCGACGCGGTGCTGGCCATGGCGCCCGATCCGGCCGACCAATGGCGGCCGATGCCGGTGCTGGTTACCCGCCCCGAGGACATGGCCAGGTGCCGGGGCATGCGCATGGGCTACGCGCCGCTGCTGGCCTTGCTGGAACCGGCGCGGGCGAAGGGCTACCGGCGGCTCGCGGTGATCGGCGTCCCCTGCCAGGTCTATGCCCTGCGCGCGCTGGAGCAGGAACTCGGCTTCGAGCGCATTTACGTCATCGGCACGCCCTGCTCGGACAACACCACCACCGAGCATTTCCACGACTTCCTGGCGCTGCTCGCCGAGGATCCCGCCACCATCACCTATCTGGAATTCCGCGCCGACTACCACGTGGAGCTGCGCTTCACCGACGGGCGGGTGAAGAAGATCCCGTTCCTGCTGCTGCCGCTGTCGAAGCTGCCGGGTGATTTCTTCCCGCTGACCTGCCGCACCTGCGTCGACTACACCAATTCGCTCGCCGACATCACCGTGGGCTACATGGCCGGGCAGGGCGAGCAATGGCTGCTGGTGCGCAACCAGCGTGGCGAGGAGTTGCTGGCCCTGCTCGGCGAGGAACTGCGCACCGCCGAGCCGGGCAGCGCCGGCAAGCGCCGCGGGCCGGTCACCGGGTTCCTGAAGAACACCGAACGTGCCGCCGGTGGCCTGCCGGTGCGCGGCATGCCGAATTTCCTGCGTCCGCTGGTCGGTTGGCTGATGCCGAAGGTCGGGCCGCGCGGCCTGGAATTCGCCCGCGCCCGGCTGGAGATGAAGGCGATCGAGACCATCCTGCACCTGCGCCGCGAGGAACCGCGGCGGCTGCGCCACATGGTCCCGCCGCATGTCTGGTCGCTGGTCGCACCCTACGGGCTGGCTCCCACCGAAACCGAGCGTCCCTGAGCTGCCGGCAGCCAGGGAAGCCGGTCCGGCGTCGCTTGCAGCGGGAAGGCGAAGCGCAATTGGCGGGCGAGCGGATTGACCGGGGTGACCAGCGTGGTCTCGAACACGCCGCCATTGGCGGCGATCACCCCGATCGAGCCGGCATTGTGGGTGTCGCAGACCGCCGAGACCGAGGACAGGCCCTCCTGGCGCGCCAGTTGCAGCAGCATGCCGAGTGCCCGGCTCGCGTAGCGGCGGCGCCGCTTCCAGGGCACGATGGCATAGCCCAGGTGGCCCATCAGTTCCGCCGGCAGGTCCTGGTCGTCCGGACGCCAGCGCAGGCTGCAGACGCCGCAGAATTCGCCGTCCCACAGCCAGAAATGGCAGGTGCGCAGCATGAAGCTGCGCCGCGGCGGCTGGCGCAGCATCCGCTCCAGCAAGGGGGGCAGTGCCAGCAGATTGCCCTGGCCGAGTCGCATGACGCGGATGTCCCGCCCGCGGCACCGTTGCAGGAAGGTCGCCGGGCTGCGCCGCACCATCCGCAAGGTGCGGCGGCTGGTGTCGTGCTGGCTGTTCGGCGACCATCCGGCTTCCAGCGCCGCCACGAACCCGGGCAGCATGGCCGCGTCCGGTTCGCGCAATTGCAGCGGATGCTCCGTTCCGGGCAGGAGCGGGACGGCGGTCGGCGCGAGGGGCATGCCGGACTCCGGGGCAGGGCGCGGCCGCTAACCCGCGTCCACCGGTTCCGGTTGCACCACGCGACGACCTCTCGCGCAGGCGTGTGCCGGGCTCAGCCTTCCCGCATCAATTGCCGGTATGCCATCTGATCATCGTGCAGCCGCAGATGCACGGCGTATTTGCGGTCGTAGAAGTCGCGCAGGTCCGGGCCTGCGGGCAACACCTCACGTCCCATCCGCGTCATCGCCGCCATAGCCGTGGGCATGTCGGCATAGGCGCCCGCCGCCAGCGCGCCCAGGATCGCGGCGCCGAGCAGCACCGCTTCCGGCTCGGCCGGCAGCACCACCCGGCAGCCCGTGGCGTCCGCATGCGCCTGCAGGAACACTTGGTTGCGCGCATCGCCGCCGCAGGTGAGCAGGGTGTCGATCGCCCAGCCCTGCGCATTCAGGGATTCGATGATGTGGCGCGTGCCGCAGGCGATGCCCTGCACCGTCGCCAGGTACAGCAGCGCCAGATCGTCCGCCGTCGCCGAGAGATCAAGGCCGCTGATCATGCCGCGCAGTCCGGGATCGGCGCGGGGCGAGCGGTTGCCGTGGAAATCCGGGAAGACGTGCAGCCCGGTGGTCAGCGTCGCCACCGGCTGCGGGCCCCCCGCCAGGGATTGCAGCCGCGCGTTCAGCGCCGCGAACACGCTCTCGCTGCCGGCATCCGCCGCGACCGCGGGAAAGGCGGGATGCGTCCGTACGATGTGGTCCAGCAGCGCCCCGGTCGCCGACTGGCCGCCCTCGGCCAGCCACAGCCCCGGCAGCATGGCGGACAGGTAGGGGCCCCAGACTCCCGGCACGAAGCGGGGTTCGGGCGACACCGCCATGTGGCAGCTCGAAGTGCCGCCGATCAGCGCGAGGCGGCGCTGGGCCGTCCCGGCGTCCAGCCCGGCGCCGTCCAGGCTGGCCCCGATCATGCCGATGCCGCCGGCATGCGCGTCGATCGCGGCGACTGAGACCGGCAGGCCCGCCGGCAGCCCCAGTTCGCCTGCCGCCGCCGCCGACAGCCCGGCCCCCAGCGTGGTGCCGAGCGGCAGGATGCGCGTGCCGATGCGTGCAAATTCTTCTTCCGCCAGCTCGCCCAGGCCGATCCGGCGGAAATAGGCGGCATCCCAGCGCGCCTCGTGGCCGAGATAAGTCCACTTGCAGACCGTCGTGCACAGCGACCGCGCCGTGTCGCCGGTCGCCCGCCAGGTCAGCCAGTCCGGCAGGTCGAGGAACAGCGCGGCCCGCTCCCATGCCGCCGGCAACTGCTCGCGCAGCCACAGCAGCTTGGGCGTCTGCATCTCCGGCGAGATGCGCCCGCCAACATAGCGCAGCACCTCGGCGCCGGTGGCGTTGATGCGCTCCGCCTGGGCGGTGGCGCGGTGGTCCATCCAGACGATAACGTCGCGCGCCGGATCGCCCTCGGGATCGACGCTGACGCCTTGGCCATCGCTTCCCGCCACGGCCAGCGAACAGGTCGCGTCGAAGCCCAGGCCGATCGGCGCGACCGGGCCGGCCATCGCCAGCGCGTCGCGCACGCAGGCGCAGACCGCGGCCCAGATGTCGGCGGTGGATTGCTCGGCCCAGCCCGGACGCGGCTGCCAGAGGCGGATGGGGTGGACGGCATGGCCGCGCCGATGCCCCGCCAGATCGAAGATCGCGGCGCGGGCACTGCCGGTGCCGACATCCACGCCCAGGACGACTTGGTCCATCCGTTTGTCCTCCCCGTTGCCGGGGCGTTGCCCCGGACCCCACAAGGGCTTTGCCCTTGACCCACCAAGGGCTTCGCCCTTGGGTCCCGTTATTCTCTGTGCCGCGCAGAGAGAATGGGATCCAAGGGCCTTGTGGCCCTTGGCAGGTCCAGGGCGGAGCCCTGGCCTTCCTGCACGGCCATCGCCAGCCGCCGTGCCGCCTCCGCCGCCCGTGCCACCGGCGTCGCCGCGAAACCCGTGACCAGCCCAGGCAGCCGTGGAGGCCCCGCAAAATACGCACCCAGCGGGGCCGCCGCCACGCCGCGGGCCCGGGCCGCGCGCACCACCGCCGCCTCGTCGCAGCCGGCCGGCAGCTTCAGCACCAAATGCAGCCCGCCGGGGGCAGCGACCGGCTCCAGCGCCGGGCAGTGCTGCGCCAGCGCCGCCAGCACGGCGCTGCGCCGCCGGGCGTATTCCGTGCGCATGCGGCGGATATGGGCCGCCAATCCGCCGTGTTGCATGAAGGCGGCGAGGGTGGCCTGTTCGAACGTTGCCGGGCCGCGGTCCATCAGCGCGCGGGCCCGCACGAAGCCGGCGGTCAGGGGCGGCGGCACCACTGCGAAGCCCAGCCGCAGCGCCGGGGCCAGCGATTTGCTGAAGGTGCCGCAATAGATCACCCGCCCCACCCGGTCGAGCGAGGCCAAAGGTGGCAGCGGCTTGCCCTGCCAGCGGAACTCCGAATCCGCGTCGTCTTCCAGGATCCAGGCCCCTGCCTGCGCCGCCCAGTCGAGCAGCGCGAGTCGCCGCCCGACCGGCAGCGCGCCCCCGAGCGGTGTGGCGTGCGATGGCGCCACCAGCGCCAGCCGCGCCGCCGGCGCGAGGCGCAGGCCGGCGGCCACGTCCAGGCCCTCGGTGTCGCTCGGCACCGCCACCGGCATGGCGCCGGCGGCGCGCAGGGCGCCGCGTCCGGCGATGTAGCCGGGGTCTTCCACCCAGGCCGTGTCGCCGGGGTCGAGCAGCAGCTCCGCCGCGACCCGCAGCGCCTGTTGCGTCCCGGCGGTGACGACGATGTGGTCGGGATCGACGATCAGCCCGCGCGCACCCGCGAGATGCGCGGCGATCTCGGCGCGCAGTGCCGGCAGCCCCTGCAGGTCCGGGTAGCCCGTCAGTGCCGGCGGCAGGTCCCGCAGCACCCGCGCGGCGCAGCGGGCCCAGGCCGTGGCGGGGAACAGTTCGGGGGCGGGCACGCCGGGGGCGAGCAATGGCGGCCCGTCGGCGACCGGGCCGGAAGCCGAGGCGGGGAGGGCGGCGAGCGCGGCGCCGCGGCACGACAGCCCGCCGCCTCCGCCCCCTGGCATCGGCGCGGGCGAAGGGGCGGCGTCCGGCAGGTCGGCGGCGACGAAGGTGCCGCTGCCGACGCGGGCCCGCACATAGCCTTCGGCCGCCAGCCGTTCATAGGCCAGCACCACGGTTTGCCGGGCGACGCCCAGTTCCTCGGCGAGTCGGCGAGTGGGGGGGAGTTGCGCACCAGGGGCCAGCGTACCGGCCAGGATGCCCTGGCGGAGCCTGTCGAACACCGCCTGTTGTCGGGTTTGGTCCAGTGGGTCCGGCATGGAGTGGCGCTGCCCTTCGGACCAATCCTGCCATGGCAGGAGAGGGCTCACCAGGGGGCGCGACGCCGGCAGGGGCGCGGAGGCGGTGGTCGATCTGATCGGGGCGACTCTGCCCGGGTCCTGGGTGAGCGGACCTGGGCAGGAAGCCTGGGCGGCGCGGGAAACCGACCGTCGAAAGGCTGGACGGGCCCGTAACGGGGGAAAGGGGGGGCTTAGAAGCCCTCGCGCTCCAGCCGCTTGCGCTCCATCTTACGGGCACGGCGAACAGCCTCGGCGGCCTCGCGGGCACGACGCTCGGATGGCTTCTCGTAGTGACGGCGAAGCTTCATCTCGCGGAAGACACCCTCCCGCTGCATCTTCTTCTTGAGCGCCTTAAGCGCCTGGTCGACGTTATTGTCGCGGACGAGAACCTGCACTTGGCGGCATGCTCCTGTGGTTGAAGCCCTTGCGGGTATGAAAAAGGTTCCGACCAGGGGGCCCGGACGGAGGACGGCCGCTATAACACGGCCATCGCACCTCGCCAACGCGCAACTGCGCCCAATGTTTGATGCGCGCCCCTAATTCCGTGACCGGAGACGCAAATGGCCATTCTGAAGATCGCCCGCATGGGCCACCCGGTGCTGCTGCAACGTGCTGTCGAGGTGTCGGATCCAACCGCGCCGGAGATTCGCCGCCTGGTGGCCGACATGATCGAGACCATGGAGGATGCGTCCGGCGCAGGGCTGGCGGCGCCGCAGGTGCATGCCTCGCTGCGGATCTTCGTCTTCCGCGTGCCGGAGGGGCGTGGCAGCGGCGATGCGGATGATCGTCCGGTCGGCACCACCGTGGTGATCAATCCGCGCGTGCAGCCGGTGGGCGAGGATCTGCGCCTGCGCTGGGAAGGCTGCCTGTCGATTCCCGGGTTGCGCGCGGCGGTGCCGCGGCACTGGCGCATCCGCTATTCCGGCGTCGACACCGAAGGCCGCCCGCTCGGCGGCGAGGTCACCGGCTTCCATGCCGGCGTGGTGCAGCACGAGAACGATCATCTGGACGGGGTGCTCTATCCGATGCGCATGACCGATTTGCGTCTGTTCGGCTTCAACGAGGAACTGGCGAAGGCCGAGGCGCTCGCCGCACAGCACCTGGCGGCGCGGCAGGCGGCGGAGGCAGGCCGATGATCGCGCCGCCGGAGCGCTCGCCCGCGCGCGACGCCGCCATCACCGCGCTGTTGCCGCTGGTGCCGGCCGAGGGCTGGAGCCTGGTTGCGCTGCGCCACGCGCTGCGGCAGGCGGGCCAGGATCCGCTGGATGCCGAGTTGCTGTTTCCCGGCGGACCGGCCGATCTGGTCGAGGCCTATATCGACCTGGAGGACCGCCAGATGGAACAGGCCATGGCGGCGCAGGACTTGCAGGGGCTGCGCCTGACCGAGCGGGTGCGATTCGCCATCGCGCTGCGGCTGGCGGCGGCGCGGCCGCACAAGCAGGCGGTGCGCCGGGCGCTGGCGCTGCTGGCCTTGCCGCGCCATGCCCGGCTGTCGGCGCGGACGCTGGCGCGGACCGTCGATTCGATCTGGCACGCAGCCGACGACCGCTCGACGGATTTTTCCTGGTATACGAAACGTGTGATCCTGAGCGCGATCTATGGCGCGACTTTGCTGTTCTGGCTGCGCGACCAGAGCGACGACGATGCCGCTACGCTGTCCTTCCTCGACCGGCGGCTCGCCGATCATGCGTGCTTCCATCGCTGGCAGCGCCGGACCGCCACGGCCATCGAGCGCTGCCTGCCGGGGGAGGCCGCGGCCTGATCCCGGCGAGGGCGGTGGCTGCGCGCACAGCGAAGCAAAAACCCGAACTCCTTCGGGGTTCGGGTTTATAACGGCAACCGTCTCGGCTGAAGGAGCGTTGCGGTGGCGAACATCCGGCAAGGGGAAACGCCATGCGTGGCATCCTGCTTTGGCTCCTGGGGCTTCCCATCCCCATCATCATCCTGCTCTATCTCTTCAACGTCATCTAAGCCCTCGACGCTTCCCGAACGGATCGGACCGCACATGCCGTTGGTGCGTGTCGTCCACACCACCGAGTACCATTATGCCCGGCCGGTGCGCTTCACCGCGCACCGGCTGATGACGCGCCCGCGCGACTCGCATGACCTGCGCCTGCTCGGGGCCACCCTGACCCTGACCCCGCCGGCGCAGGGGATGCACTGGGCGCATGACGTTTTCGGCAATTCCGTCTGCATCCTGGAATGGGATCCCGCGATGCGGGCCGATCTGCTGCGCATCGTCTCCACCTTGCACCTGCAGCATTATCCGGTGGGTGCCGAGGAGCCGCTGGCCACGCTCGATCCGGCCGCCGAGACTTTTCCCTTCAGCTATGCGTCCGAGGAATTCCCCGACCTTGCCCGCCTGCTCGAGCGCCATTACCGGGATCCGGACCGGCAGGTCGATGCCTGGGCCCGCAGTTTCCTGCGCCGTGGCGAACCGACGCCGACCATGGACCTGCTGACCCGGATGACGCAGGCGATCAAGGCGGATTTCACCTATGCCACGCGCGAGGCCGAGGGCACCAACTCGCCGCTGGTCACGCTGGCGACCGGCACCGGGGCCTGCCGGGATTTCGCCCTGCTGATGATAGAGGCCTGCCGCTCGCTTGGCCTCGCCGCGCGATTCGTCAGTGGCTACCTGTATGACGCGGCGCTGATGGACAGCTCCGATCCGGTGGTCGGCGGCGGTGCCACCCATGCCTGGTGCGCGGTCTACCTGCCCGGGGCCGGCTGGGTCGAGTTCGATCCCACCAACGGCCTGGTCGCCGGCCGCAATCTGATCCGGGTCTGCACCGCCCGCACGCCGGAACAGGCCGTGCCGGTGGCGGGTGGGTTCGTTGGCATGCCCGGCGATGCCGCCGGCATGTACGTGAACGTGGAAGTCGCTGTCGGGGACAACGCCGACATGTCCGCCTGTGACATGAAGCTGCGCGCTTGCGGCGCGCCGGCGGGGCGGGCGACCTGGACCGGGGCACCGGTGACGACTGGGGCACCGGTGACGGAGGCCAGCGAACCCGGAATCTCCGGGATGGAGAGGCCCGTGACGGCGATGCCCGAGGCGGAACTTCCCGCCCGGGTGGCGCCGGAGACGGCGATGGGCTGACCGGGCGGGCAAGGCGGCCCGCCCGGCCAGGCGGAGTCAGGCGGGCGAGGTCAGGCGGCGCGGATCTCGGCGGTGAAGCGGGTGACTTCCCCGCGCAGGGATGCGGTCTGCCGGCCCAGGTCGCCGGCGGCGTCGAGTACCTGCGTGGCGGCGGTGCCGGCTTCGGCGGAGGCATTGGTGACCGCGGCCACCGCGCTGGACACGGTGTTGGTGTGCTGCGCCGCATCCGCGGCACTGCGGGAGATCTCGGTGACCGCGGCCGTCTGCTGCTCGACCGCGGCGGCGATGCCGGTGGCGACCTCGCTGACCGCCGCGATCGCCGAGGTGATGCGGCGGATCGCCTCCACCGCGCGCCCGGTGCTGCCCTGGATGGCGGCGATCTGGCGGGCGATTTCGTCGGTCGCGTGGGTGGTCTGGTTGGCCAGCGCCTTCACCTCGGCCGCCACCACGGCGAAGCCCTTGCCGGCATCGCCGGCCCGCGCCGCCTCGATGGTGGCGTTCAGCGCCAGCAGGTTGGTCTGGCTGGCGATCGAGGAGATCAACTGCACCACCTCGCCGATGCGCCCGGCCGCCTCGGCCAGTTCGCCGACATTGGCATCGGTGGCGCGTGCCTCGGCGGTGGCCTCTGCCACCATCTGGCTGGAGCGGCCGACCTGCTGGGCGATCTCGCCGAGCGAGGCGGCCAGTTCCTCGGCCGAGGCGGCGACCGTCTGCACGTTGGCGCTGGCCTGGCGCGCCCCTTCGGCCGAGCCGAGCGCCTGCCGGTTGGTGGACTCGGCGATGTTGGCCATGCTGTGCGCCGTGGATTCGAGCTCGTGTGCGGCGGCCGAGAACGCCTCCAGCACGGCGCTGATCGAGTGGTCGAAATCGGCGGCCAGCCCGGTCACTCGCATCGTCCGCTGTTCCTGGGCGCGGTGCTCCGTCTCCTGCTGCGCGGCGGTGGCATCGGCGGCGGCAAGGTCCTGGCGGAACTGTTCCAGGGCCTGCGCCATCGCGCCGACCTCGTCGCGCCGGTCGCAGCCGAACACCACGATGCCGGGTTCCCTGGCGGCGACCTGTCGCATCTGCCCGGCCAGCGTCAGGACCGGGCGGCACACGCTGGAGATGGTCATGACGCCACCGATGCCGCAGACCCCGGCGCAGGCCACCATGGCCCCGATCGTCAGCCACATCCCGAACAGATAGGTGCTGCGGGTGGTGCCGACGCCGGTCCATGCCTCCAGCACGATCGTCTGGCGCATGGTGTTCACGGTATCGACGAACTTCTGGTAGAGCCCCCCGACACGGTCGAGCGCCGCGGCTTCCATCCGCTGCCCGCCACCCTCGTGGCCGAGCGCGATCACCCCCGCCGCCGCTTCGCGATACGCCGCCCAGGCGCCGCGCGCGGTTTCCAGCAGGCGCTGTTGCTGCGGCGCGGTGAAGGCGGACCCCGCGTTCCGGAAGAAGGCGTCGATCAGCCCGGTCTCGTCAGTGAGTTGCGATTCCAGCGTCGCCATCGCCTGGGGCGTGTCGGCGATCACGTGGCGCAGCAGGATGCGGTTGTGTTCATTCACTTCGGCGCGCAGATCGGCGAGCACGCTGACATGCGGCAGCAACTCGGCGCCGAAGCGGGCTGCCACCGCATTGAGGCGGTGGGTCTGGTAAAGCGAGATCAGCCCCAGGCCGAGGCAGGCAAGAAAGGCCACGGCGAAGCCGAACAGAATGCGGGTGCGGAGGGTCATGGACCGATCCTGGCAATGGCATAGCAATGCCCGACCATGCCGCCGGACGCTTAACGACAGGTGAAGGGCGCCGGCGTAAAACCCCTGCCTGCGGCGGGGAATGGCTACGCCCCCGCTCGCCCGCCGGGCGTGGGGCAGGGGCTGCCTGCACTTGCGTTCGCCGGGCTCGCACACCATCTCGATGCGCGGATATACTGTTCAGCGTCGCCGTTGCCTCGGGGAGGGGCGGCCACGCGGGGGTCGCCTTCACAGGGACACAACACATGGATTTCGAGAAGTTCACCGAGCGTTCGCGCGGCTTCATCCAGGCCGCCTCCACCATCGCCATCCGCGAGTTCCACCAGCAGCTCACGCCCGAGCACCTGCTCAAGGCCCTGCTCGACGACGAGGAAGGGGCGGCGGCCGGGCTGATCCGTGCCGCCGGCGGTGATGATCGTGCCGCGCGCGGCGCGGTCGAGGCCGAACTCGCCAGGCTGCCCAAGGTCTCAGGGGCCGGCGCCGGGCAGCCGGGTGCCACGCCCGGCTTCGTGCGCGTGCTCGATGCCGCCCAGACCGCGGCGCAGAAAGCGGGCGACGAATACGTCGCCCAGGACCGGTTGCTGGTGGCACTCGCCGCCTCCGACGGCCCCGCTGCCAAGGCGCTGCGCAACGCCGGGGTGACGCCGCAGGCGCTGGACCGCGCCATCACCGACATCCGCAAGGGCCGCAAGGTCACCAGCCAGAACGCCGAGGCCAACTTCGACGCCCTGAAGAAATACGCGCGCGACGTCACCGCGCTGGCACGCGAAGGCAAGCTCGACCCGGTGATCGGCCGTGACGAGGAGATCCGCCGCGCCATCCAGGTGCTGGCCCGCCGCACCAAGAACAACCCGGTGCTGATCGGCGAGCCCGGCGTCGGCAAGACCGCCATCGTCGAAGGGCTCGCGCTGCGCATCGTCAACGGCGACGTGCCGGAGGCGCTGAAGGGCAAGCGCCTGCTGGCACTCGACCTCGGCGCGATGGTGGCCGGCGCCAAGTATCGCGGCGAGTTCGAGGAACGGCTGAAGGCCGTGCTGAAGGAGATCGAATCCGCTCAGGGCGAGATCGTCCTGTTCATCGACGAGATGCACACCCTGGTCGGCGCCGGCCGCGCCGACGGGGCGATGGACGCCTCCAACCTGATCAAGCCGGAACTGGCCCGCGGCGCGCTGCATTGCATCGGCGCCACCACGCTCGACGAGTACCGCAAGCACGTCGAGAAGGACGCCGCCCTGGCCCGGCGCTTCCAGCCGGTCTTCGTGGGCGAGCCCTCGGTCGCCGACACCATCTCGATCCTGCGCGGCATCCGCGAGAAATACGAGCTGCACCACGGCGTGCGCATCACCGACAACGCCCTGGTGTCGGCGGCGACCCTGTCCAACCGCTACATCACCGACCGCTTCCTGCCCGACAAGGCCATCGACCTCGTGGACGAGGCGGCCAGCCGGCTGCGCATGCAGGTCGACAGCAAGCCCGAAGAACTGGACGAGCTCGATCGCCGCGTCATGCAGCTCAAGATCGAGCGCGAGGCGCTCCGGCGCGAGGAAGATGCGGCCAGCCGCGACCGTCTCGTCCGGCTCGACCGCGAGCTTGCGGATCTCGAGGAACGCTCCAACGCCCTGACCGCCGCCTGGAAGGCCGAGAAGGAAAAACTGGCCGAACGGCAGAAGCTGAAGGAACGGCTGGACGCCGCCCGCAGCGAGGTCGAGGTGGCGCAGCGGCGCGGCGACCTCGGGCGCGCCTCGGCGCTGCTTTATGGCGAGATCCCCGAACTGGAGAAGAAACTCGCCGAAGCCCAGGATTCCGGCCACCTGGTCAACGAGGCCGTCACCGAGGAACAGATCGCCTCGGTGGTGTCGCGCTGGACCGGCGTGCCCGTGGACAAGATGCTGGAAGGCGAACGCGCCAAGCTGCTGCGCATGGAAAGCGAACTCCGTCGCCGCGTGGTCGGCCAGGAGGACGCGCTCAAGGCGGTGGCCAACGCCGTCCGTCGCGCCCGCGCCGGGCTGCAGGACCCCAACCGGCCGATCGGCAGCTTCCTCTTCCTCGGCCCGACCGGCGTCGGCAAGACCGAGCTGACCAAGGCGCTCGCCGAGTTCCTGTTCGACGACGAACGGGCGATGGTGCGCGTCGACATGAGCGAGTTCATGGAGAAGCACAGCGTCTCCCGTCTGATCGGTGCCCCGCCGGGTTATGTCGGCTATGACGAGGGCGGCGTGCTGACCGAGGCGGTGCGGCGCCGGCCCTACCAGGTGATCCTGTTCGACGAGGTCGAGAAAGCCCACGAAGACGTCTTCAACGTGCTGCTGCAGGTGCTCGACGACGGGCGGCTGACCGACGGACAAGGGCGCACGGTGGACTTCAAGAACACCATCATCGTGCTGACCTCCAACCTCGGCAGCGACATCCTGGCCGCCCAGCCGGAGGGCGAGGACATCGCGTTCGCCTACAAGGACGTGATGGAAGTGGTGCGCGCACGGTTCCGGCCGGAATTCCTCAACCGGCTGGACGAGATCGTGCTGTTCCGCCGCCTGCAGCGCAGCGACATGGCCGCGATCGTGGAGATCCAGTTGCAGCGGCTGCGCAGCCTGCTGGTTGACCGCAAGATCACGCTCGACCTCGACCACAGCGCCACCGAGTGGCTGGCCAGCGAAGGCTACGACGCCGTCTACGGCGCCCGGCCGCTGAAACGGGTGATCCAGCGCAGCCTGCAGAACGTGCTGGCGGGGCTGATCCTTGAAGGGACGGTGCGCGAAGGGGAGACAGTGCACGTCTCCGCCAACGACGAGGGGCTGGTGATCAACGGAAAACTGGCGGAAGCCGCTTAAGAGAAAGGGAAGGCAAGGGCTCCGCCCTTGACCCGGCAGGGGCCACACGGCCCCTGCACCCCATTCTCGCTGCGCGGCAAGGATGGGGTTCCGGGAGCCCGTGAGTTGATGTAGGGCGGACGCAGTCCGCCAACGCAAGCCGGCCACCTTGCGAAGCTTAGCGATGGCGGATGACGCTGCGCTTATCCGCCCTACTTTTGCTCTGGCTGTTGAGCCTGTCGGGGTGAAGCCCCGACAGGCTCAACAGCCAGAACCTTGCTGACAGGGAAAGGCGACGAAGTGCGAGTGGACGCCGCCGGTCGGCCCCTCGATGGCGCGGCGGTCGTAGACCAGCGTGCGCGGGCCGCCCGCAACTGGCGAGCACCAGCGCCAGGCCCGGCAAAAGCCTAACCAACATCGACAGGTCGCAGCCGTTGCGGCAACCGGGCCAGGCTTTCCGGCGTGTCGAAGTCGCGCAGCACGGCGTCTTCGACTTCCACCTCGACGACCTGCTCGGCATGGTGCCGCAACAGCTCCCGCGCACCCTTGTCGCCGGACAACGCCAGGATCTCGGGGAAGAAGGCGCGGTCCCACAGCACCGGGTTGCCAGCCTGGCCCTGGTGCGTCGGCACCACGATGGCGCGGCCCTCGTCGGGGTCATAGGCGGCCAGCAACCGGTCGATCATCCGGCCGGTGACCAGCGGCATGTCGCCGAGACAAACGAGCGCGGCGGTGGCTTCCTCAGGCAAAGCGGCAATGCCCGCCTTCAGGCTCGCGGACAGGCCGGCTGCATAATCCGATGCCTGCACCCAGCCGACGGGCCGCCCGCCGAGCGCGGCACGCACCGCCTCCGCCTGATGGCCGGTGACCACCACCACCGGGCGGGCGGCGGAGGACAGCACGTTGTCGACCACGCGGGCGATCATCGGCTTGCCGCCGCGGTCGGCGACCAGCAGCTTGTTCCGTGGCCCCATGCGCGTCGAGGTGCCGGCGGCGAGCACCACGGCGGCGATCCGTGGCCGGCGTGGTGCCGGTGCCATCGCCTCAGGGGGACGGCCGGCGGCCCTGGCGCGGGGCAGGGGGCGCGCGCTGGTGTCCTTCAGCAACCCGCCCACGCCCATGCGCATCACCTCGGCCGCGCCCACCGGTAACCCGGCGAACACCCGCGCCAGCACCCGGTCGATGCCGTTGGGCCTGGGACTGCGCGCACAGCCGGGCAGCACATAGGCGGGCACCGTACCGATATGGCCGAGGCAGATCAGGTTGCCCGGATCGACCGGCATGCCGAAATGGTCGATCGCGCCGCCCGCGCGCACCACCCCCGCCGGTCCCACGTCGCGCCGGTCCACCGTGGCCGAGGCGCCGGCGACCAGCAGCAACTCGGCACCGCCGGCAAGCAGGCGGCGCAGCGACGCGGCGATGGCCTCTTCCGCGTGCGGGCAGCGCAGCGGCGGCAGCAGCGTGCCCGACAGGGCGCTCACCCGCGCCTCGGTGGCGGCGATGGTGGCGTCGGTGACGCTTTCCTTCAGCCCGGGCAGCTCGGTCAGCACCAGCCCCGCGCGCAACGGTCGGAACGGATGCAGTGTCAGCGCCGGCACGGCGGCAGCGAGCTGCTCCACCTCGGCCAGCACCGGGCCCGGAACGGCAAAGGGGATCACCTTGATGGTCGCCACCATCTCCCGCGCGGCGACCACGACATCATCGGGCAACGTGCCGAGGGTGAGGCTCTCGTGCACGGCGTTGATCCGGTCCACCTGCGTGGCCTCGACGCGCAGCAGTCCGGCACCGGTGGCGTGCAGGTTGACGCGGCCGGTGCCGGCGCGGCCGGGCTGCAGCCCGGGGGCCGCCACCGCGGCAGCGAGCCGTTCGGCCGCTTCGTTCTCGGCGACGTCGTCCGGTTCGAACCGGGCGGCGACGACGCTGTCTCGCCCGGCTTCCCGCAACGCCGCGATCGCCGCCGCGTCCAGCACCGCGCCCTTCTTCAGCACGCGCCCGGGCAGGCGGTGGGAATGGGCGAGCACGGCACCGAGCGCCTCGGCGAGGGGGAAAGTGGCGAAGATCACCGCGGCGACCGGAGGGACACGGCTGCGGCAGGCACTGGCTGCGGGGTCACGCCGCCTTCGCCGCCTGCCGGACGGCCAGCTTCGCCCCGCGCCGCACCGCCACGAATTCCGCCAGGATCGCCAGCGCGATTTCCGGCGCCGTCACTGCCTCGATGAACAGCCCCACCGGTCCGTGGATGCGCGCCAGCGCCGCCTCGTCATGGCCGAGCGCACGCAGCCGCTCCAGCCGGGCCGCATGTGTCTTCCGGCTGCCGAGTGCACCAATATAGAACGCCTCGCTGCGCAGCGCCCGGTCGAGGGCCGGATCATCGAGCTTCGGGTCGTGGGTCAGCGTCACCACCGCGGTGCGCGAATCCGGCGCCAGCGCCTCCATCGCCTCGTCCGGCCAGTCGGTACGGATGGTCACCTCGGGGAAGCGCTCTTCGGTGGCGAAGGCCCGGCGCGGGTCCACCACCACCACGGCAAGCCCAAGCTGGGCCGCCATCGGCACCAGTGCCTGCGCGATATGCACCGCCCCCACCAGGATCAGCCGCACCGGCGGGTTGTACGCCTGCAGGAACCACTCCCCGTCGGACAGGCTGATGGTGAGGCTGCGATCCTCGCGCAGCGCCGTCCGCGCCGCCTCGGCCAGCTCCGCGGGGGCGGAGGCATCCGGCAGCAGCACCTGCTCGCCCGAGGGCAGCTTCGTCGCCAGCACCACTGGCCGCTTGGCCGCGCGCGCCGCGGTCAGGGCCGCCAGCGTTTCCGGTGTCACGACAGCTTCTCCACGAACACCTTCACCCGCCCGCCGCAGGCCAGGCCCACTTCCCAGGCGCGTTCATTGGTGATGCCGAACTCCAGCAGTTGCGGCGTGCCGGTGGTGATGGTCCGTTGCGCGGCTTCGGCGACCGCGCCCTCAATGCAGCCGCCGGACACCGACCCGGCCATCCGCCCGCCCGCCGTCACCGCCATGCGGCTGCCGGCCGGGCGCGGGGAACTGCCCCAGGTCTGCGTCACCGTCGCGATCGCCACCTGCTCGCCCGCCGCCCGCCACGCGGCGGCGGTGGCCAGCACATCCTCGGCCTCGGTCATGCTCATGACGCCTTCCTCCACCGGTCCATCTCGCGCGGCGCGGCCGGACGCGAGAGCGACTCCACCAGGGCGCGCAGGCTGGCCAGGTTGTGGATGGTGCGGAACTCGTCCACATGCGGCAGCATGGCGCGGATGCCTTGCGATCTTGGTTCGAACCTGGCCCAGCGCAACAGCGGGTTCAGCCATACCAGCCGGGCGCAGGATTTGTGCAGCCGCTCCATCGCGTCCGCGAGCCCGGCGGCACCGTCGCGGTCGAGCCCGTCGGTGACCAGCAGCACCACCGCGCCCTGGCCGAGCACGCGCCGGGCCCAGAGCCGGTTGAAGCCGGACAGCGCCTCGCCGATGCGGGTGCCGCCCGACCAGTCCGGCACGGCGTGCGCGACCATCTGGAAGGCCGCTTCCGGATCGCGGTGACGCAACTGGCGGGTGACGTTGGTGAGCCGGGTGCCGAACAGGAACACATGCACGCGGTCGCGGTCATTGGCCACGGCATGCAGGAAATGCAGCAGCACCTGGGCGTAACGATTCATCGAGCCGCTGATGTCGCACAGCACCACCAGCGGCGGCGATCGGGTGACCCGGCTGGTGGCGGCGATGTCGAGGATCTCCCCGCCGCTGCGCAGGCTGGCGCGGATGGTGCGGCGCAGGTCGAGCTGCGGGCCGGCGGGATCGGCGCGGCGGCGGCGGGTCGGGCGCAGCTGCAAGGGCAGCACCAGCCGGCGGATCTCCTGCTTGGCGGCGGCGATCTCGGCCGCGCCCATGGCCTCGAAATCCATGGTGTGCAGCCGCTCGTGCGCCGAGGCGCCGGTCGTCGCCTCGCGCTCCGACGACGGATCCGCCGCCCGCGTCCGCGGCGTCCGTCCCAGTGCTTCGGCGAGCCGGCGCGCGCCCGGCGGGGCGGGGACGGCGGGCTGGTCCGGATCCGTCCCCGGCAGGCCGGCCGGGGTGGACTCCGGCGCCATGTCCGGGGCGCGCCAGAACAGCGCGAAGGCCTGGTCGAACAGGACGGCATGTTCGTGCCGGTGCACCAGCGTGGCGTGGAGCGCGGTGCGGACCTGGGCGCGCTGGCCGAGATCGACCAGCGTCACCGCCTGCTGTGCGGCCAGCATGTCGGCCGGCCCCACCGGCAGGCCGGCCCGGCGCAGCAGCCGCGCGAAGTGCAGGATGTTCAGCGCGAGTTTGCCTTCGCCGCGGAGCGCGGCGGGCGGTGGGGTCAGGTCCATCCGCCCCTTACCCGAACGGTGTCGCCGGGGCGGCGGCGGCGCGGGCCTCGGCTACCAGCCGGGCGGCCTCGGCGCCTTTTACCCGGGCGATGTCGTCCTGGTATTTCAGCAGCACTCCCAGCGTCTGGTCCACCGCGCCGGGATCGAGCTCGGTGCGATGCAGGTGGCTCAGCGCGGCGGCCCAGTCGATCGTCTCGGCCACGCCGGGCAGCTTGAACAGGTCCTCGCGCCGCAGCGTCTGCACGAAGGCGACGATCTCGGCCGCGAGCCGCTCCGGCACGCCGGGGGCCTTGCGCGCCAGGATCCGCCGCTCGCGCGCCGCATCCGGGTAGTCGACCCAGTGGTACAGGCAGCGGCGGCGGATGGCGTCATGCACCTCGCGGGTGCGGTTGGAAGTGATCACCACCACCGGCGGGGTGCGGGCATGCACCGTACCGTATTCGGGGATGGAAATCTGGAAATCGCCGAGCACTTCCAGCAGGAACGCCTCGAACGGCTCGTCGGCGCGGTCGAGCTCGTCGATCAGCAGCACCGCGGGTGGCAGATCGGGGTCGATGGCCGCGAGCAGCGGCCGGGCCTGCAGGAAGTCCCGGGTGTAGATGTCGGAGGCCAGCTTGGCGCGGTCCGCCGTCCCGGCCGCCTCGGCGATGCGGATGGCCATCAACTGGCGCGCATGGTCCCATTCATAAGCTGCGGCGGCGAGGTCGAGCCCGTCATAGCATTGCAGCCGCACCAGCCGCCGGCCCAGCCCGGACGCCAGCACCTTGGCGATCTCGGTCTTGCCGGTGCCCGGCTCGCCTTCCAGGAACAGCGGGCGCCGCATGGCCAGCGCCAGGTGCACGGTGGTCGCCAGCGCGGCATCCGCCACGTAGCCGCCCGCTTCCAGCAGGGCGGCCGTGTCGGCGACCGTGGCCGGCAGCACTACAGGTAGCTTCCGAACAGCAGCGCCGCGATGCCAAGCCAGGCGACGATGCCGAACCAGGCGATCCGCGGCAGGCCGAGCGGCTCGGAGGGCAGCCGGTCGAGCATGCCGAGCGTGGCCGGGCCCGCAGCGGCCAGGGCGGCGGCCGGGGCCTCGGCACCGGTTTCCGACACGCCGGTATCGGGGGAAACCGGCGGCGCCACCTGGGCGGCGAAACGGGTGAAGAAGGTGTCGGCCATCTGCTTGGCGGTGGCGTCGATCAGCCGGCCGCCGAGCTGGGCGATCTTGCCGCCGACCTGGGCGTGCACCTCGTAGCGCAGCAGGGTTGCCTCGGCGCCGTCCTCGGCGAGCCGCACCGCCGCGCCGCCCTTGGCGAAGCCGGCCGCGCCACCCTGGCCCTCGCCGGCGATCCGGTAGCCCGCCGGCGGCTCGAGGTCGGTGATGCTGACCTTGCCGTTGAAGCGGGCCGAGATGGGGCCGATCTTTACCGCGGCGGTGGCCTTCATCTCGTTGTCGGAGGTCTTCTCCAGGCTCTCGCAACCGGGAATCGAGGCCTTGAGCACCTCGGGGTCGTTGAGAGCGAGCCAGACCCTGTCGCGAGGCGCCTGGATGCGCCGCTCACCGGTCATGTCCATGATGTCAGTCGTCTCCGTTGCGCGCCTCTGACCATGTCGATGGGGAAGCGGCTGTGAAGACGCCCTGCCTTTTCCCCTCGCATGGCGGGAAATGTGGGACGGCGTGGCAGGTTCCGCCAGCCTCCATGGCATGCGGGGTGGCGTGCGGCAGGCCGGGGGGGGGCGTTCGCAGGGGCGATGTCTTCGGCTACATGCTGCGACGGCGCCTGCGTCTGCCGCCGCCCCCGGGCCGCGGGTGCCCTTGTCCTTCCTGTCACGGAGATGCTGCGATGACCTATCTGGTCGCCGACGACCTGCCCACCGAGCCCGGCGGCGTCCGCTTCCGCCGGCTGCTCGAGCGTCCGGAGATCCTGCAGATCCCGGGCACTCACAATGGCATGGCTGCGTTGCAGGCGCGTGCGGCCGGGTTCGAGGCGTTGTACCTGTCCGGCGCGGCCATGACCGCGTCGATGGGGCTGCCCGACCTGGGCATCATCACGGTGGACGAGGTGGGTTTCTTCATCCGCCAGGTCACCCGGGCGAGCGGCCTGCCGGTGCTGGTGGATGGCGACACCGGCTATGGCGAGGCGCTGAACGTGATGAACATGGTCCGCGCCTTCGAGGATGCCGGGGCCGGCGCGGTCCATATCGAGGACCAGTTGCTGCCGAAGAAATGCGGCCATCTGAACGACAAGAAGCTGGCCGACGCGCGTGACATGGCGGCCAAGGTCGCCGCCGCGCGCAAGGCGCGCCGCCACCTGTTCATCATTGCCCGCACCGATGGCGCGGCCAGCGAGGGCATCGACGGCGCGGTCGCGCGCGCGAAATTGTACATGGAGGCCGGTGCCGACGCGATCTTCCCCGAGGCGCTGACCAGCCGGGAGATGTTCGAGGAATTCGCCCGCCGCATGCCCGGCGTGCCGTTGCTCGCCAACATGACGGAATTCGGCCGCACGCCGTTCTTCACCGCCGCCGAGTTCCAGCAGATGGGCTATCGGATGGTGATCTGGCCGGTCAGTTCGCTGCGGGTCGCCAACAAGGCGCAGGCCGAGCTGTTCGCCTCGATCCGCGAGCATGGCGGCACGCATCAGATGCTGGAGCGGATGCAGACCCGCCAGGAGCTGTACGATGCCATCGGCCTGCATGCGTACGAGGCCCTGGACGCGACCATCGTGAAGACCGTTGTCCCGACGCCGGTTCCTGGTCGCGAATAAGGAGTGGGGTGCAGGGGCCATGTGGCCCCTGCCGGGTCCAGCGACTGTCTTGCGTGTCAAGCGGCTTGCCACGGTTGCTGGTCCCGGATGATGGCATTGAGGATTGTGAGAAGTTTGCGCATGCAGGCGACGAGGGCGACCATGTGTGCTTTGCCCGCGGCGATCAGACGCTCGTAGACCGACTTGAGGATGGGGTTGCGGCGTGTGGCGACCCAGGCAGCCATGAAGAGGGCGGAGCGCACCACGGTGCGTCCGCCGCGAATGCTGCGTTTGCCGCGATGGGTTCCGCTGTCGTGGTTGAACGGAGCGAGGCCGGCGAGAGCGGAGATATGTCGTCGGTCGAGCGTCCCCAGTTCAGGGAGTTCGGCCAGCAGGGTGCGGGCGGTTGTCTTGCCAACGCCTGGCACCGAGTCGAGCAACGCCTCATTGCGTGACCACACGTCACTCTCGCGAATGGCGCTATCAAGATCCGTATCGATGTCAGTGAGTTCCTGCTGTAACCAGGCGAGGTGGGCGTTGATGCCGCGCTGCAGCTTGCGGGCGGTGGCCTGCTTGAGGCGCATGCTTTCGGCGGAGATCATGTCGATGATCTGGCGGCGCCGCGCGGCGATCTCGCCCAACATCTGGGTTGCGGCATCCGGCAACGGCCGCAACTCTGGACGGATACGTTCGGCGAAGCGGGCGATCACCGCGGCATCGAGCTGATCGGTCTTGGCCAGCCGGCCGCAGGCGCGAGCGAAGTCGCGGATCTGGCGGGGATTGACCGCCAGCACCGGCAGGCCAGCGCCAGCCAGAGTGGCCAGCACCACCTTTTCGTATCCTCCGGTCGCCTCCAGAATGATCAGCGCAGGCGACAAGCCCTGCAGCCGATCGCGTAAATCATCCAGGCCGGCACCGTCCCGATCGACACGAAAACTGGTCGCCGCCGGTAGCACATGCACATCAAGATGCTTCTTGGCAACGTCGATGCCAACAAACATCGATTGCTCTTGAGCCGTCTGGTCCATCACCCGTCCTTGCGTATGCGGGATCGACTTGCGCCGTCCCTGGCGACTGTTCGGGCTTACGGACATAGCCGCGGAAGGGGCACCGTGCTGGACCACGGGCTCGATCACCCCAGGGCAAGGCGGGCTCCCTTCCGCTCCCGAGCGCGTTACCCTACGCGCTCGGGTGCCTGTTGAGATACAAGGGCAGCGCCCTGGCCTTGCCTTTTCTAAAGCCGCCCCGCCGCATCGGTCGCCACCGCGGTCTCGCGCAGGGGCGTGCCGATGCCGCCGCCGAACCACGATGCGACCGCGCCGAGCAGCAGTGCCACGAAGCCGAACAGTCCGGCGGTGGCTATGCCCTTGCGGGTTGCCTCGGCGGCTGCGGCGGCGCGTTGCTTCGCCTGTTCCAGGGTCTGCTGGTACTGCTGTGTTGCCTGGTTGATGCGGGTGCGTGCCTCGTCGGGGCTGATATTGGCGGCGCGGGCGAGGCTGTCCACCGCGCGGTCGCGGGCCGTGTCGGCCGCCTGCTGGTCGCCGTTCACGCTGGCGCGGACATAGGCGAGCACGCTGTCCTGGACGTTCTGTGTTTCGTTCGGGTTCACCAGTTGCCGCACCCGGTTTTCCAGGGCGTTGCCGTCGGTGTTCTGGGTGATGCCGGTGACGGCCGAGGCCGCGGTGCGGCCGGCCCCGCCCAGGGCGTTGCCAAGCGCGTTCAGCGTGCCGCCGAGCATGGCGCCCACGGTGGAGGTGAGCAGCCAGAACACGATGAAGGTGGTGGTGCACCAGGTCACCAGGCCGTGCCAGCGGGCGGTGTTGGCCCGGGCGGCCCCGCAGAGCCGCCCGGCGACGATGCCGCCGGCGAAGGAGGCGATGATGCCCGAGATCGTCCACCAGATGCCGGCGGTGATGGAGAAGGTGCTGGCGGTCGGGTTATCGGCGGCGTTGGCGGCATCGAGCGACCAGGCGCCGATGCCGATGCCGAGCAGGTTCAGCAATATCTGCACGACCAGGGCGGCCACCACGCCGGCGAGGATGGCGCCCCAGGAAACCCGGTTGAGCAGGAAGGTGCGGCGATCGTCCGGCACGATCGTCTCTTGGGCGTAGGTGCCGGCATAGGCCGGATCATGTTGAACAGCCATGGCATGTCCTTTGTGTTCAGGGGGGCAACACTTGGTCGCAAGAACGCACCCGCGGGCACGGGGCGGTGCCGGGCGCGGGCAACCCATCGTGAACGCCCCCGAACGCCCGCCTGGGACGGCAGTTGCGGTGCTGCCGGGCGGCGGCATACTGTTGTGTTGCTTTGATCACAGAGCGGGCGGGAAGGCCCGGGCCCCCGGCCTTGCCGGGGGGCGAACCCGGCGCATATGCGCAGCGCCATGTTCCCCGACCCGCGTCTGCGTCCCGTCTATATCGGCAGCGAGATCTACCGGAACTCCACCTACGGCCCGAAGCATCCGCTCGCGGTGCCGCGGGTGTCGACCTGCACCGACCTGATCCGGGCGATGGGCTGGCTGCCGCCTGCGGCGTACGTGGAAGCGCCGATGGCCAGCGAGGCGGAGCTGGCCCGCTTCCACGACCCTGGTTATCTCGCCGCGCTGCGGCGCGCCGAGGCGACCCAGTCCGTCTCCGAGGCGGACCGGGCGCGCTATCGCATCGGCGCCGACGGCAACCCGGTGTACCGGGAGATCTGGCGCCGGCCGGCGACCTCGGCGGGGGGCGCGATGCTGGCGGCGCGGCTGACCGGGGCGGGCGGGGTAGTGCATTGTCCGGGCGGCGGCACCCATCATGGCCGTCCCGACCGCGCGGCGGGGTTTTGCTACCTGAACGATCCGGCGCTGCTGATGCTGGAATGGCTGGGCCAGGGGCTGGAGCGCATCGTCTACCTGGACATCGACGCGCATCACGGCGATGGCGTGCAGGACGCCTTCCATGCCGATGCACGGGTGTTCACCCTGTCCATCCACGAGGCGGAACGGTGGCCGCATACCGGTGCCGCCACCGACCGGGCCGGCGGCATGGCGCGCAACCTGCCGGTGCCGCGCGGCTGCAACGACAGCGAGTTTCGTTACCTGATGCAGCAGGCGGTGCTGCCGCTGATCCGCGCCTTCCGTCCGCAGGCGATCTTGCTGCAATCGGGGGCCGACGGGCTGGAGGAAGACCCGCTGGCACGTCTGTCCTTGTCCAACAACACGCATTTCGAGGTGGTTGCCGCGCTGCGCGGGCTGGCGCCGCGGCTGGTGGTGGTGGGCGGGGGCGGCTACAACCCCTATACCGTCGGGCGGTGCTGGGCGGGGATCTGGGCGGTGCTCAACGGCATCGCCATCCCCGCGCGCATGACGCCTCCGGCCGAGGCGGTGCTGCGTGGGCTGGCCTACAACCGGGCCGCCGGCCGCAACCCGCCGGAGCACTGGTTCACCACCCTGCGCGATGCCCCGCGCGAAGGGCCCGTCCGTGACGAGATCCGCCGGCTCGCCGGACTCGCGCTGAAGGAGACCTTGCCTGCATGAATCGCCGTGTCCTGCTCGCCGCGCTGCTGTCCACCCCCGGGCTTGCCGGGGCGGTCCGCGCCCAGGCTTTCCGCGAGCCGACCGGGCCGCAGCCGGAGCTGCCCAAGGAAAAGCTGGTGATCGTGACGCATGACGGAAAGCGTCATGACTTCAGCGTGGAGATGGCGACCACGCCGCAGCAGCAGATGGTCGGGCTGATGTTCCGCCCCTCCGTGCCCGCCGATGGCGGCATGCTGTTCGACTGGGAAGTGCCGCGCGAGAGCCAGATGTGGATGCGCAACACGGTGGCCAGCCTCGACATGCTGTTCATCGCCGCGGACGGCACGATTCGCCGCATCGCCGAGCGCACGGTGCCGTACAGCCTGGCCGTGATCGACGGCGGGAAGGTGCGGGCCACGCTGGAACTGGCCGCGGGCACTGCCGAGCGGCTGGATATCCGGGTCGGCGACCGGGTGCTGCAACGCATCTTCGGCAACGCCCTCTGATCCGATCAGGGCGGGCTTGCGTTCCGCGCTCCGGTTCCATAGCTTCCCGCCCGGAGTCGGGGCGTAGCTCAGCCTGGTAGAGCACAGCGTTTGGGACGCTGGGGCCGGAGGTTCGAATCCTCTCGCCCCGACCATTCCGGTCATGCGCATCGCCTGAAGACGGAATCGCCCGCGCCCGCCGCCCGTTCTGTCATGGGAATGCGCTTGCGCCGGTGTGCGCCCGCGCCGCAATGCTCGCGTTGATCATGGCCGCGGGGATGCGATACGCGGCCGCCGCAAGGCCGCCACCCGGCCTCAGCAAGGGGGATCATACGTGGACGATCTGACCGACCGGCTCGCGCCGATGACCGCGGATCCCGGCCTCAGCCTGGAACAGGCCGGGCAGGACGGCGTCCGCATCGCCGCCGACGACCCCGAGCGGTTCATCAACCGCGAGCTGTCCTGGCTGGATTTCAACCGCCGGGTCGTCGAGGAAGCCGAGAACACCCGCCATCCGCTGCTGGAGCGGCTGCGGTTCCTGTCCATCAGTGCCTCCAACCTGGACGAATTCTATTCGGTGCGCGTGGCCGGGCTGATCGGCCAGGCGAAGGCCAAGGTGCGGCGGACCTCACCGGACGGCCGCACGGCGGCGCAGCAACTGGTGGCGATCCGGGCGCGGGCCACGGCGCTGCTCGGTGAGCAACAGCGCGTCTGGGACGAGCTGCGCGGCCTGCTGGCGGGGGCGGGGATCCAGATCTGCCGCAGCGCCGACCTGACGGATGCCGAGCTGGCCTGGCTCGACAGCGTGTTCATGGAGCGGATCTTCCCGGCGCTGACGCCGCTGGCGATCGATCCGGCGCACCCGTTCCCGTTCATCCCCAACATGGGGCTGGTGATGGCGCTGCTGCTGCGCGAGCATGGCGGGCACGACATGAGCGCGCTGCTGCCGCTGCCCGCGCGGGTCGAGCGTTTCGTCCGCCTGCCGGCCGCCGGCGTGGACGGGCCGATCCGCTTCGTCATGCTGGAGGATGTGGTCAGGCAGTTCCTCGACCGCCTGTTCCCTGGCTTCCGGCTGAAGGGCAGCGGCCTGTTCCGGCTGATCCGCGACACCGATGTCGAGTTCGAGGAAGAAGCCGAGGACCTGGTGCGGTCCTATGAAACCGCGCTGAAGCAGCGCCGGCGCGGCGTGGTGATCCATCTCGACCTCGATGCCGGGATGCCGGAGAAGCTCGCATCCCTGGTGGCCGACGAGCTGGACGCCGCGCCGGACGAGATCCATCGCGAGAGCGGCATGCTGGCCGTGGTCGATCTCAAGCAATTGATCGTGGACGACCGGCCGGACCTGCTGTTCGCACCCTATACGCCGCGCTTCCCCGAGCGCATCCGGGATTTCGGCGGCGATTGCTTCGCGGCGATCCGCGCCAAGGACATCATCGTCCACCACCCCTTCGAGAGCTTCGACGTGGTGGTGCAGTTCCTGCGCCAGGCGGCGCAGGACCCGAACGTGGTAGCGGTGAAGCAGACGCTGTACCGCACCAGCCGCGACAGCCCGATCGTCAAGGCGCTGATCGAGGCGGCCGAGGCCGGCAAGTCGGTCACCGCCATGGTGGAGCTGCGCGCGCGCTTCGACGAAGAGGCCAATATCCGGCTGGCGCGCTCGCTGGAAGCGGCGGGGGTGCAGGTCGTGTTCGGCTTCACCCAGCTCAAGACCCACGCCAAACTCAGCCTGGTGGTGCGGCGCGAGGGCGGCACCATGCGCGCCTACGCGCATTTCGGCACCGGCAACTACCACCCGATCACCGCGCGCATCTACACCGACCTGTCGTTCTTCACCTCCGACCCCGACCTGACGCGGGACGCGGCGCGGCTGTTCAACTACATGACCGGTTATGCAAGGCCGGAGCGGATGGACGCGGTGGCGTTCAGCCCGCTGACCACGCGCCCGACGCTGCTGGAGCTGATCGACCGCGAAATCGCCTTCGCCAACGAAGGGCGGCCGGCGACGATCTGGTTCAAGGTCAATTCGCTGGTCGACGTCACCCTGATCGACGCGCTTTATCGTGCCTCGCAGGCGGGCGTGAAGGTGATGGGGGTGGTGCGCGGCATCTGCTGCCTGCGCCCGGGCGTGCCAGGGTTGTCGGAGAACATCCGCATCAAGTCGATCGTCGGCCGCTTCCTGGAGCACAGCCGCATCTGCGTCTTTGGCGAAGGCCACCCACTGCCGGGCCGACAGGCGCGGGTCTATATCAGCTCGGCCGACTGGATGGAGCGCAACCTGGACTGGCGGGTCGAGACGCTGGTGCCGATCCGCAATCCCACCGTGCACGCCCAGGTGCTCGACCAGATCATGGTCACCAATCTCAAGGACAGCCTGCAATCCTGGGAACTCGGCCCGGATGGAGTCTGGACGCGGCTGGTGCCCGGATCGAAGCCGGTCTCGGCGCATGACTACTTCATGACCAACCCCTCGCTCTCCGGTCGCGGCTCGGCGGCCAAGCGCGCCGGCGCGACAACGGTGCAGGTGGCGGTGCGGCGCCACGATCGCGTCAGCCAGGACTGATAACGGACAGGAACCGCCATCCCGGACATGCGTCTATGGCCAAAGCTGTTTTGGCCGGGCTGTCGAGGGCTGGCAAACGACAGGACGTTGCCCTGGACCCATGGGGTCCAGGGCAACGTCTTATCCTGGCTTGCGATCAGAAAGGGTTAGTGATGATCCCAGCGCCTCCATCCCCACCAAGGCCAATGGCCGCCATGGTGACCGCCATGATGGTGGCCACCATGGTGACCTCCATGATAACCGCCATGGCCTTCATGGCCACCGTTGCCAGCGGAAACCATGTCCAATTCGAGTTCGCTGAGCTCGGCCATCTGCCCAAACTCAGTATTAACTGAAGATTTTTCAGTATTATTCATGGATTCCCCTTTTCTGCTATTTTAGTTGTGTCATAGGCGACGTTATATGGTGCGCCTTGTATGGTTTGGACACACGCATATGCCGGAGCTGTACACCCATGCATGGGATGTGCTCCGGATTAAACAGAATCACGATTCATATTTTGTGTCTATGCACATAAAATATTTTGCAATTCAATTTGAATAAAGTATCACGTTACAGGGTAAATTAATAATAAAGGTAGCTATAATCTGGATTAACAAATTATGACATTAGACCGAAGGGTACACGGCTTGGGGTACCCTCCCAAATGAGAATACATCATTGAGTATACTCACAATGTTACAGGACCGTTGTATCGTTAACGGCCCTGGACCAGGGCGGGACAACCGAGGTTGACGGCTGCGGCCGGACTCAGGCTCCGACCAGCCTGGCGCCGAGCCTACATGCCCGTGGCGTCCGGCCGGGCAGGGGGCAGGGCGGCGGCGAGCAGCGCTCGCCCGGCGCGTTCCAGCGCCGTGGCGGCCTCCGCATGGCCCAGATAGGGCACGGCGGCAAAGGCGCCCTCCACCAGCAGCATCAGCCCGTCGCCGACTGCCTCGGGCTCGGCCGCGCCAGCCTCGGCGCAAAGATGGCGCAGGAATTCCCGCGTGGCCTGCTTCTTCGCATCGGCCACCTTGCGGGCCGGGTGCTCGGGATCGGGGAACTCGGCGATCGCCAGCCCCATCGGGCAGCCACGGAAGCCCGGCTGGCGCAACGCCTCCGCCGCCCTGTGCAGGCAGGCAGCCGGGCGGTCCCGCACCGGCACCGCCTTCAGCGCTTCTTCCGACCAGCAGGAATCGACCTCGCTGGCCTCGCGCAGGATCGCCTCCACCAGCGCGTCCTTCGAGGGATAGGCGCGATAGAGGCTCATCTTGGTAGTGCCGGCGACGCGGCACACCTCGTCGACCCCGGTGGCATGGAAGCCCTGTCGGTAGAACAGCTCCTTCGCGGCTTCACGAACCCGCTGCGCGGCGGGGCGCGGATCACGGGGGTGGCAACCGGAAGCATCTTTCACCGTCAGTCTCCTCTGTTCGCGTCGTTTCCCGGCGGCGAGGCAGCACGACGCGCCTTGAAAACGCGGGCTGCCCCTTGAAATGAGACAGACCGGTTCGTATCAATAGGACGAACCGGTCGGTATCATCCGGCCCAGGAGATAGGCGATGCAGCCCCCCTTCCGCAAGTCCCTGGCTCTGCTGACTTTGCTTCTTGCAACATCCGCGCTTCCGGCTGCCGCCCAATCCCCGCCGCCCGCCGTCACCGTCGCCCCGCCCGAGCGCCGCAACGTGACCGAATGGGACGAACACCTCGCCCGGCTGGAGCCCTCCGCCCGGGTGGAACTGCGCGCCCGTGTCTCCGGGCAGGTGGAGCAGGTGCATTTCCGCGACGGCCAGGTGGTCCGGGCCGGCGAGTTGCTGTTCACCCTCGACCGCCGCCCCTTCGAGATCGCCGTGGCCGCCGCGAAGGCGGAGGTCGCCAGCGCCCAGGCCAAGCTCGACCATGCCGGGCAGGAGCTGGAACGCACCCTGCCGCTGGTGCGCGACCGGGTCGCGCCGGTGGCGCAGTTGGATGCGCGCCGCGCCACGCTGCGCGATGCCACCGCCGCCCTGGACGCTGCCCGCGCCCGGCAGCGCAACGCCGAGCTGGAACTGAGCTGGACCGAGATCCGCGCGCCCAATGCCGGCCGCGTCTCCGATCGCCGGGTCGATCCCGGCAACCAGGTGCAGCAGAACAGCACGCTGCTGACCACCATCGTCACGCTCGACCCGATCTACGCCGTGTTCGACATGAGCGAGGCGGATTACCTGCGCCTCGCCCGCCATCTCGGCACCGCCACCCGCCCCGCCGACGGCCAGGGCGCCCCGCCGGTGGAACTGCGCCTGGCCGACGAGCAGGGCTGGGACCGTCAGGGCCGCATGGACTTCCTGGACACCACGCTGGATCCGCGCTCTGGCACGCTGCGCGCCCGCGCCCTGGTTTCCAATCCGGAGCTGTTCCTCACCCCCGGCCTGTTCGCCCGGCTGCGCCTCAGGGTCGGCGAGAGCGACGCGCTGCTGGTGCCGGAAGAAGCCGTGGCGGCCGACCAGGCGGCCCGCATCGTGCTGACCGTCGCCGCCGACGGCACCGTGGTACCGAAACCGGTTTCGCTGGGGCCGGTGGTGGACGGGCTGCGCGTGGTGCGCGAGGGGCTCTCGGCGCAGGACCGCGTGGTCGTCTCCGGGCTGCACCGCGCCCGGCCCGGCAGCAAGGTAACGGCCGAACTGGCACGGCCCGCCTCCGAGCGCCCGCAACTCGCCGAGATCCGCTGACCCAAGGCGGCAGGAGCGCCCCCCGATGCGCCTCGCGCATTTCTTCATCGACCGCCCGGTCTTCGCCGCGGTCATCTCGATCGCCATTACCCTGGTCGGCGCCATCGCCGGGCTGCGGCTGCCGATCAGCGAATATCCCGAAATCGCGCCCCCGACCGTCACCGTCACCGCGACCTATCCCGGCGCCTCGGCGCAGGTGATCTCGGAGACGGTGGCGACCCCGATCGAGCAGGAGATCAACGGCGTCGAGGGCATGCTGTATCTCAGCTCCCAGGCCACCGGCGACGGGCGGCTGACGGTGACGGTGGTGTTCCGCCAGGGCACCGATGTCGACCAGGCGCAGGTGCTGGTGCAGAACCGCGTCGCCGTCGCCCAGCCGCGCCTGCCGGAAGAGGTGCAGCGCCTCGGGCTGGTGGTGCGCAAGGCCTCGCCCGACCTGCTGATGGTCGTGCACATGGTCTCCCCCGATGGCAGCCGGACCCAGCAATACGTTTCCAACTACGCCACGCTGAACGTGCGCGACCGGCTGACCCGGCTGGAAGGGGTGGGCGACGCGCAGGTGTTCGGCGCGCGCGACTATGCCATGCGGGTCTGGCTGGATCCGGCACGGGTAGCGGCGCGCGGCCTGACCCCGGGCGAGGTGGTGACGGCACTGCGCCAGGCCAACCTGCAGGTCGCCGCCGGCGGGCTGAACAAGCCGCCGAGCGGCGTCGGGGCCGGTGCCTTCGAGGTCAACGTGCAGGCGCTCGGCCGGCTGACCACGCCCGAGCAGTTCGAGGACGTCGTGGTGGCCACCGGCGCCACCGGCGCCCCGGTGCGGCTGCGCGACGTGGCGAAAGTCGAGCTGGGCAGCCAGGACTACACGGTGAACGCCTATCTCAACAACAAGATCGCCACCGCGATCGTGATCTACCAGAGCCCCGGATCGAACGCGCTCGCCACGGCCGACGCGGTGCGCAACACCATGGCGGAGCTGTCGCATTCCTTCCCGCCCGGCCTGTCCTACAGCGTCGTCTACGATCCCACCCGCTTCATCGCCCAGTCGATGGAAGCGGTGGCCCACACCTTCGCCGAGGCGGTGGGGCTGGTGGTCGTGGTGGTGATCCTGTTCCTGCAATCCTGGCGCGCCGCCATCATCCCGCTGCTGGCGATCCCGGTTTCGGTCATCGGCACCTTCGCCGCCATGTCCGCGCTCGGGATGTCGCTGAACACGCAGTCGATGTTCGGGCTGATCCTGGCGATCGGCATCGTCGTCGACGACGCCATCGTCGTGGTCGAGAACGTCGAGCGGCACCTGGCGACCGGCATGGATCCGCGCAAGGCGGCCCGCCGCACCATGGACGAGGTCGGCTTCGCCCTGCTGGCGATCGCGCTGGTGCTGTGCGCGGTGTTCGTGCCCACCGCCTTCATCTCCGGCATCGCCGGTTCCTTCTACAGCCAGTTCGCCGTGACCATCGCGGTGGCCACGCTGCTCTCGGCGCTGGTCTCGCTGACGCTCTCGCCCGCGCTGGCGGCGCTGCTGCTGCGGCCCCACGCCCACACCCGGCCGCATGGCTGGCGCGGCTGGCTCTTCGCCCCCATCGGCCTGTTCTTCCGCGGCTTCAATCGCGTCTTCGAGGCGCTGTCGCTCGGCTATGGCGGGCTGACGCGGCGGCTGGTGCGGCTCGCGGCGGTGCTGCTGCTGCTTTATGCCGGGATGCTGGCGCTGACCGGTCAGACGGTGCGCACCACGCCCACCGGGCTGATCCCGCCGCTCGACCGCGGCTACATCATCGCCGCCTTCCAGTTGCCGCCCGGTGCCTCGCTCGCGCGCACCGATGCGGTGATCCGCCGCGCCTCGGAGACGATCATGCAGGTGCCCGGCGTCAAGGACGCCGTCGCCTTCGTCGGCTTCGACGGCGCCACCTTCACCAACGCCCCCAATACCGGCGTGGTCTTCGCCGGCCTGCAGCCTTTCGAAGTCCGCGAGCGCGAAGGCATTTCCTATGGCAGCATCATCGGCACGCTGCAGGCCCGGCTGAGCACGGACCGGGAGGCGATGGCGCTGGTGATCCCGCCGCCCTCCGTGCCCGGCATCGGCACCGGCGGCGGCTTCAAGCTATATGTGCAGGACCGCAGCGGTCGCGGGCCGCGCGAGCTGGAGCGGGCGACCGGCCAGATCGTCGCCGCCGCCAACCAGTTGCCCGAAATCGCCATGGCCTTCACCCTGTTCAACACCGCGACGCCGACGCTGCGCGCCGAAGTGGACCGCACCAAGGCCGAGATGCTGGGCGTGCCGCTCGCCCGCGTTTCCGAGACGCTGTCGATCTATCTCGGCTCGGTCTTCGTCAACGACTTCAATTTGCTCGGCCGCACCTGGCGGGTCACCGCCCAGGCCGAGGAAGGCCAGCGCCTGACCCCGCGCGACGCCGCGCTGCTGCGCACCCGCAACACTGACGGCGTGATGGTGCCGATCGGGGCGCTGGCCAGCTTCCGCGACGACAGCGGCCCCTGGCGGGTGCCGCGCTACAACCTGTATCCGGCGGCGGAGGTGCAGGGCGCGGCGAAGCCGGGTGTCTCCACTGGGCAGGCGATCGCTGCCATGCAGGCGCTGCTCGCCGAGCGCCTGCCGGACGGGTTCGGCTATGAATGGACCGAGATCGCGCTGCAGGAAACCACGCAGGGCAACACCGCCCCGATCGCCTTCGGCCTCGCTGTGGTGTTCGTCTTCCTGCTGCTGGCGGCGCTGTATGAATCCTGGCTGCTGCCGCTGGCGGTGGTGCTGATCGCGCCGCTCTCGGTGCTGGCGGCCCTCAGCGGGGTGCTGCTGCGCGGGCTCGACAACAACGTGCTGGTGCAGGTCGGGCTGGTGGTGCTGATCGGGCTGGCGGCGAAGAACGCGATCCTGATCGTCGAATTCGCCCGCGCCGCCGAAGCCGAAGGCATGACACGCTGGCAGGCGGCGGAGGCGGCGGCGCGCACGCGGCTGCGGCCGATCCTGATGACCTCGCTGGCCTTCATCCTCGGCGTGCTGCCGCTCGCGGTCGCGACCGGCGCGGGGGCGGAGATGCGGCAGAGCCTGGGCACCGCCGTGTTCGCCGGCATGCTCGGGGTGACCGGGTTCGGGCTGGTGTTCACGCCGGTGTTCTACGTGATCGCCAGTTCACTCGGCCAGCGGCGGCGGAAGCCGGAACCGACCCGGGAACTTGCCCGGAGCTGAGCATGCACGATGGGGCCGGCAGCGGCGACGCTGCCGGCCTTCAGCGCCGCACGGCCTGTATGTTGCCGCGTCTCGGTTCAGCCGTTGCAATCAGCCGCCGGCGCAGTGGCATGTGCGACCCCTTCGCGGGCATGGTCGGGGCTGAAGAAACGGAAGCTGCCCTTGCCCGCCGTCTTGGCCTGGTACATGGCGATATCAGCGCTTCTGAGCAACGAGGCAACGTCCTCGCCGTCATCGGGACAGACGGCGATGCCGATGCTGGCGCCGATGGTCAGGTCGGGAAACTCCGCGGCGAAGCCTTGCCGGAGGTCCTGCAGGATCCGATGGCACATCCCGGACAGGTCGGTCCCGGTCACTTCCAGGGCGGTCACGACCGCGAACTCGTCGCCGCCGAGGCGGGCCACGGTATCGCTGCTGCGGGTGATGGCAAGGAGCCGGTCGGCGACCAGTTTCAGCAGGCGGTCACCCATGTCATGGCCCTGGCTGTCATTGACGGTCTTGAAGTTGTCGAGGTCAATGAACAGCACGCCGACCCGGTGCCGGCTTCCCCGCGCCGTGGCGATGGCCTGTTCCAGGCGTTCGTTGAACAGGCCGCGATTCGCCAGCCCGGTCAGGCCATCATGCTGTGCCTGGAAACGCGCTTCCTCCGCCCGACGGCGCTCCCGGTCGTGCGCAAGCATCTGGGCGTGATGATGGGCAGAGAGAAGCAGGGTCGATCGTGCAATGCCATGGCTGAGCGGAATCGCCAGGGCAATGCCGGCCCCCAGCAGCAGCAGGGCGACGGCGCCGCTCATCAGCAGCGACCAGCGCGTCTCCGCGGTGAGCATGGCGGTGGGAATGCCGACGACCACGGACCAGCCGGACACCTCAGAGCGGCTGAACGCCATCGTTGTCAATTCGCCTTCGAAGGCGTCGATCACCAGGATCCCGCTGGTGACCTGCGACATGCGCTGGTTCAGCCGCGAGGCGGGGCGCCCGACGAATACCTCCGGGTTGCGCGTACGGACCGCGATGATGCCGGTGTTGTCGATGATCAGCCCCAGCCATTCGGGTGGCAGGTTCTGGTGCGTCAGCACCGCGCCCAGGCGGCGGGCCGGGATGGTCATGGCGAGGTCGTAGATGACCTGGTCGTTGCGGATCACCGGCACATCGATGCTGATCAGGTGGCGCCCCGTCACGGCCCCGCTGAACATGGGGGTGATCAGCGGCTGACGAGTCTCGAAGACCTGGCGGACGATTTCCGGTACGCCGCGTCGAGGCAGCCGGTCGCCGAAGGGACGAAAGGAATTGACCACCTGCTGTGAATTGGCGTCGCTGAGGATGATGTCGGCGTCGTCATAATCCCGCAGCACCTCGCGGGCCTGGGCATGAAAGGCGGCGAGGTCGCCGCTGGTCAGGTGGGGCGACAAGGCCAGGGTCCGGATCGTCGCCTGGATGCCGGCGAGTTCCTGATCGAGATTGAGGCTGAGGGCACGCACGAAGGAAACGAGGTGCTGCTCGATCGCCTGGCGCTTGGTTTCGTAGGAATGATGGAGGAGGAGCATGCCGGCCAGTCCGGCCGGAACGAGGCAGGTGATGACCAGCCAGATCACCCGGATCCGGATCGATCGCGTCAGGGCATGGACCGCCCGAGCCCTGGAACTGGTTGCCCTCGCGACCTGGGCGTCGGCACAGAGAGCGGACTCATGTTCCATGGGCCTGTGCCGTATTATTTCGATATTTCAATTATATCTGATAGGTATTCATTTATTCCCATGTGTAACAGAAGCATAGCCGCTCAGGGTAAAGCAACCTGAAGTTGCTTTTTGGCGGACGCTCTGCCCGGTTTCTGCGTTTCTGGCCCACGCCAAACGTGGGTTCCAAGGGCTTTACCCTTGGCGGAGGTGCAGGAGGCAGAGCCTCCTGCCGGGGCACGGGGCAGCGCCCCGTCACTCAGACCGAGAAATACTTGGCCCGCGGGTTGAGAACGACGATGGCGCTGGTGGATTGTTCCGGATGCAGCTGGAACTCGTCGGAGAGGTTGACGCCGATCCGTTCCGCCCCCAGCAGTGGCAGCAGCTTGCCCTGGTCCTCCAGGTTCGGGCAGGCCGGGTAACCGAAGGAGTAGCGGCTGCCACGATAGCCCTGGCCGAGCATCTTCTCGATCTCGCGGTCGTCCTCGCCGGCGAAGCCCAGGTCCGCGCGGATGCGCTTGTGGGTGTATTCCGCCATCGCCTCGGCCATCTCCACCGAAAGCCCGTGCAGATAGAGGTAATCCTGGTAGCGGTTCTCCTCGAACCAGGAACGGGCGGTTTCGGAGGCCTTCTGGCCGACGGTGACCACCTGCAGGCCGATCACGTCGCGTTCAGGGGCGTCCACGTCACGGAAGAAATCGGCGATGCATTCGCCGTCCTCGCGCGGCTGGCGGGGCAGGGTGAAGCGCGCGAGTTCGGTGGTGCCGTCCTCGGCGAACAGGATCAGGTCGTTGCCCTGGCCGGCCGCCTTCCAGTAGCCGTAGATCGCCTGTGGCTTCAGGATTTCCTGCTCTTCGCAAAGCGTGAGCATGCGGCGCATCACCGGCCGCAGCTCCTGCTTGGCCCAGCCGAGGAAGTCCTCGAGGCTGCGGCCCTGTTTGCGGAAGCCCCACTGGAATTGATAGAGGCTGCGCTCGTTGATGAAGGGGACGATTGCCTTGGGCGGTGCCTCGATCACGCGTGCCCCCCAGAAGGGTGGCACGGGAACCGGCACGTCGGCGGTGAGGCGGTGGCGGCGGAGCGCGACGGTGGAGACATCGACGGGCCGGAACGCCTGTGCGTTCGCCTGCCCGAGCTTGCGCGCGGTGTTGCGGGCGCGGCCCGAGCGGCGGGCCTTCATGGCGGCGAGGTAGTCATCGAAGCCCTGGCCCATCACCTTGTCCATCAGGTGCAGGCCGTCGAAGGCGTCCTTGGCATAGGCGACGCGGCCGGAACCGTAGGCGCGCACGCAGTCATCCTCGACATAGGCGCGGGTCAGTGCCGCGCCGCCGAGGATCACCGGAACCTCGACGCCCTGGCGGGTCATTTCCTCGAGGTTCTCGCGCATCACCACGGTCGATTTCACCAGCAGGCCGGACATGCCGATGGCGTGGGCGTTATGCTCGCGGGCGGCGGCGACCATGTCGGCCACCGGCACCTTGATGCCCAGGTTGACCACGCGGTAGCCGTTGTTGGAAAGGATGATGTCGACCAGGTTCTTGCCGATGTCGTGCACGTCGCCCTTCACGGTGGCAAGCACGATGGTGCCCTTCTGCTGGCCTTCGAGCTTCTCCATGTGCGGCTGCAGGTGCGCGACCGCGGCCTTCATGGTTTCGGCGCTCTGCAGCACGAAGGGAAGCTGCATCTTGCCCGAGCCGAACAGCTCGCCCACCACCTTCATCCCGTCGAGCAGCAGGGTGTTGATGATGTCGAGCGGCCTGTAGGTCTGCAGGGCGATGTCGAGGTCCTCGCCGAGCCCCTTGCGGTCGCCGTCGACGATGCGTTCCTTCAGCCGTTCCTCGATGGTTTCCGCACGCTTCCTGCGGGTGGCGTCGGCGGCCTTGCGGTCGGCGAAGAGGGCCAGCAGGCGCTGCAGCGGATCGTAGCCCTCGCGGCGGCGGTCGAAGATCAGGTCCTCGGCGACCTGCACTTCCTCGGCGGCGATCTGGTGCAGCGGCCGGATCTTGGAGACATGCACGATCGCCCCGGTCATGCCCGCCTTGACGGCGTGGTCGAGGAACACCGAGTTCAGCACCGCGCGCGCCGCCGGGTTCAGCCCGAAGCTGATGTTGGACAGGCCGAGGATGATCTGGATGTCGGGGAATTTCTCGCGGATCAGCCGGATGCCTTCCAGCGTCCAGGCGCCGAGCTTGCGGTCGTCCTCGTTGCCGGTGGCGATGGTGAAGGTCAGCGGGTCGATCAGCAGGTCGGATTGCTGCAACCCGTAGCGGCCACAGGCGAACTCGACGAGGCGGGTGGCGATCTCCAGCTTGCGCTCGGGCGTCTTCGCCATGCCCTCTTCGTCGATGGTCAGCGCGATCACCGCCGCGCCGAAGCGACGCGCGAGCAACATGCGGTCGCGGGCGTGGCCTTCGCCATCCTCGAAATTGATCGAGTTGATGATGGGCTTACCGCCATGCAACTTGAGCGCGCTCTCGATCACCGGCGTCTCGGTGGAATCGATGACCAGCGGCGCGTTCACGCTGGCGGTGAAGCGGCGGATCACCTCGTCCATTTCCCCGCGCTCGTCGCGGCCGACGAAGGCGGTGCAGATGTCGAGCGCGTTGGAGCCCTCGGCGACCTGCTCGCGGCCCATGCCGACGCAGCCATCCCAGTCATGCACGGCCTGCAGCTCGCGCCATTTCTTCGAGCCGTTGGCGTTGCAGCGCTCGCCGATGGAGAAATAGGCGTTTTCCTGCCGCAGCGGCACCTGCTGGTAGAGGCTGGCGACCGAGGGCATCCACACGACCTTGCGCGCGACCGGCGCGGGGCGCGGGTTGCCGCGGCGCTTCAGCATCGCATCCAGCGCGGCGATGTGTTCGATGTTGGTGCCGCAGCAGCCGCCGATCAGGTTGACCCCGTCCTCGGTGATGAAGCGCTCCACCCAGCTTGCCATTTCGGCCGGCTGCAGCGGGTAGTGGGTGCGCCCGTCCACCAGTTCCGGCAGGCCGGCATTGGGCAGCACGCTGATCAGGCCCGGCCAGTTGGCGGCGAGCCAGCGCAGGTGCTCGGCCATTTCCTGCGGGCCGGTGGCGCAGTTCAGGCCGATCAGCGGCACATCCAGCGCCTGGATCACGGTGGCGGCGGCGGCGATGTCGGGGCCGACCAGCAGGGTGCCGGTGGTTTCCACCGTGACCTGCACGAAGATCGGCGTCTCCACCTTCGCCGCGGCGCGGGCGAGGCGGGCGCCGTTGACCGCGGCCTTGATCTGCAACGTGTCCTGGCAGGTCTCGATCAGGATGGCATCGACGCCGCCCGCGATCAGGCCACGGCACTGCTCGGCCAGCGCCGCTTCCAGCGCGTCATAGGCGATGTTGCCCAGGCTCGGCAGCTTGGTGCCCGGCCCGACGCTGCCCAGCACGTAGCGGTGCCGCCCGTCGGCGAATTCCTCCGCCGCCTCGCGGGCCAGTTCGGCGGCACGCTGGTTGATCTCGAAGGCGCGGTCGGACAGATCAAACTCGCCGAGCGTGATCGACGATGCGCCGAAGGTGTTGGTTTCCACCATGTCGGCGCCGGCGGCGAAATAGCCGCGATGGATTTCGCGCACGATGTCGGGGCGGGAGAGCACCAGCACGTCGGTGCAGTTCTCGCGGCCCCAGAAATCGCGCTCCACCTCCAGCGCCATCGCCTGCACGCGGCTGCCGGTACCGCCATCGCACAGCAGGACGCGGTCACGCAGGGCATCCAGCAGATGCGGTCGGCTCATGGGGTGGTCTCCGGAACAAGATCGTAGGTCGGGGCGGACAGGGCGGTGGAGCGGCCGGCGGGCCAGAGGCGCACTTCCAGCGGGCCGGGAACGGCGACGGGCGTGCCGGGATCGAGCCCCACGCCCCGCAGCAGGTCACACATTCGGGCGTCGCCGAAGCCGGGCCAGCGATGCGCGAGCCGGGTCATCACCTCGGTGCGCGCGTGCCCGGCGAGGTCCACCACCACCAGCCGGCCGCCCGGACGCAGCACGCGGGCGGCCTCGGCGAGGGCGGAGGCGGGATCCTCGGCGTAGTGCAGTACCATCTGCAGCACGACCAGGTCGAAGGCGGCGTCGGGCAAGGGCAGGCGGTACATATCGGCCAGCCGCACTGCGCAGTGAGTCAGTCCCGGCCGGGCCAGCCGCGCCCGCGCCAGCGCCAGCATCGCGCGGCTGGCATCCACGCCGAGCCCGGAGGCCACGCGCGGCGCCAGCACTTCCAGCAGCCGGCCGGTGCCGGTGCCGATATCGAGCACGCGGCCGAGTTCCGCCTCCGGCAGCAGCCCGAGCAGCGCCGTTTCCACCGCGGCGGCGGGCAGATCCAGCGCGCGCATCTCGTCCCAGTCGGCGCCCTTGCGACGGAAGCTCTCGGAGGCCTCGCGCGCGCGTTCGGCCAGCACGCGGGCAGCCTGGCGGCGGTCGGCGGCGAGGGTGGCGTCATCCTCGGGCAGGCGCTCCAGCACGGCGCGGGCCAGCGAGCCGCCCTGGGTGTCCGCCGGGGGCAGGGCGAACCAGACATTGGCGCCCTCGCGCTCGCGGTCGAGCAGGCCGGCATCGCCGAGCAGGCGCAGATGCCGCGACAGCCGCGGCTGCGACTGGCCGAGGATCTCGGTGAATTCCATCACGCAGAAGCTGCCCCGCGCCGCCAAAGCGAGGATGCGCAGACGGGTGGGCTCGGCGCAGGCGCGCAAGGCGGCGAGGAGATGTTCCATGGCTTGTCGGCATATAAGGATATCCTTATGTGCCGTCTATGCCCATCTTCGTTGACGCCCGTATCCCTGTCATTTTCGCTCCCGTCGCGATCGCCGGCCCGGAAGATGCCGTGCTGGTGGAAGGGGAGATCCCCGCGCCGGAAGGCGTGCCGGTGGCCCGCTTCGGGCCGCAACGCCCCGGGCACGGGATTGCCTGTGCCTGCTGCGCCCCGCGCGGGCCGGTCGCCACGGCGCTGCACCGCCTGTTCCTCGCCCGCGCCCGCGGCGAGGTGGCGATGTTCCGCCGGGTGCTGGTGCAGGCGGGGCCGGCGGGCGAGGCAACGGTGCGGGACGCGGTGGCGCAGGATGCCTTCCTGGCGGGCCGCTACCGGCTCGGGGCAGAGTCCGGGCTATGATCCGCGCAACCGGTATCAAGGCATGGGCGAATGAACGCGGCAGGCACTCTTTCCATCACGGCGGATCGCCTGCTCGGGCGGCTGCGGGCGCTGGGGCAGATCGGACGTGATTCCGAAGGCCGGTTGACCCGCCTCGCGGCCTCGGAGGCCGACAAGGCCGGACGCGACGCCGTGGCCGGGTGGATGGAAGCGGCGGGGCTGGAGGTCGTCGTCGATCGGATCGGCAACCTGTTCGGCCTCTGGCGCGGCGGCGAGGCCGGGCTGGCGCCGGTGATGGTCGGTTCGCACATCGACACGGTCATCGACGCCGGCATCCTCGATGGCTGCTACGGCGTGCTGGCCGGGCTGGAGGCGGTCGAGACCCTGCGGGACGCCGGAATAGTGCCGCCACGATCCGTCGTGGTCGCCGCCTTCACCAACGAGGAAGGCGTCCGCTACGCCCCCGACATGATGGGGTCGCTGGTCTATGCCGGCGGCCTGCCGGTCGAGACGGCGCTGGCAAGCGTCGGCACGGATGGCACGGTGCTGGGCGAGGAACTCGCGCGCATCGGCTATGCCGGCGCGCAGGCGCCGGGCTTTCTGACGCCGCATGCCTATGTGGAGCTGCACATCGAGCAGGGGCCGGTGCTGGAACGGGAGGGGCTCCGGATCGGCGCCGTGGAGAACCTCCAGGGCATTTCCTGGCAGCGCGTGACCATCGAAGGTATCGCCAACCACGCCGGGACGACGCCGATGGCGATGCGCCGTGACGCGGGACTTGCCGCCGCCCGCGTGGTGACGTTCCTGCGCGACCGCGTCGCCCGTGGCAATGCTCCGACCGTGGCCACGGTGGGATGCATGTCCTTCGCGCCGAATGCGATCAACGTGATTCCCTCGCGTGCCGTCTTCACGGTGGATCTGCGCGATCCGGACGAGGCGCGGCTGCGGGAGGAAGAACAGGCGCTCGCTTCCTGGCTGAAGCACCTCGAAGCCGAGGAGGGGGTCACGATCTCGGTCGAGCGGCTGGCCCGCTTCGCACCGGTGGCCTTCGACCAGGGCATCGTCGGGATGGTGGAGCGCGCCGTGTCCCGTCGCGGCCTGAGCGCGCGGCGCATGACATCGGGGGCGGGGCATGATGCCCAGATGATGGCGCGGATCTGCCCGACCGCGATGATCTTCGTGCCCAGCATCGATGGGATCAGCCACAATCCCCGCGAATGCACGGCGGAGGCCGACCTGGTTGCCGGCGCCAATGTCCTGCTCGACACCCTGGGGCAGCTCTCCGCCGCATCCGCCCGCTGCTAGAACTTCACGCGCGTGCCGGCCAGGAAGGACGGTCCGGGTGTCTGGAAGCCGCTGGCCGGTTCGTAGCGTGAGTCCCCCAGGTTGCGCCCATCGGCGAACAGCGTGATCTGCGGCGTCACCGCGTAGCTGACCGCGAGATTGAAAATCAGCCCGCCCTTGGTCATGCCGACCCCGGAGGAGAAGCCTTCGTCGTTGACCAGGTAGTCGCTGGCGCCGGAGGCGTAGACCAGTTCGGGGGCGATGGTCAGGCCGGGCAGGGGGGTGGCGCGCAGGTTGGCGCTGGCGGTGTTGCGCGGGCGGCGCTTCAGCAATGCCCCGCTCTGGTCGCGGGCGTCGGTACAGGTCCAGCTCAGCACTGCCTCGGCCCAGGAGAGTGGCCGCAGCGTCAGGCTGGTTTCCACGCCGGTGATATGGGCGCGCGCGATGTTCTGCGGCGTCGATGACGAGAAGTCGGACGCGTACACCACCTGGATCAGGTCGCGGATGCGGTTGTCGAAATAGGTGACCTCGAGGGTGGCGGCGTCGCGGCGGCCAAGCGCGGGCAGGTCGATGGCCCAGCCGGTTTCCCAGCCTTCGCTACGTTCCGGCCGCAGGTTCGGGTTGCCGACATAGCCGTAGCTGCCAACGCCGAACAGGTCGAACAGCGAGGGCGCGCGGAAGCCGGTGCCGTAGGATGCCTTGGCGCGTGACCACAGTTCCGGCAGGGCCAGCACGCCACCGAGACGCCAGGTGAAGGCGTCGCCGCCGAAGCTCGCGCTCTCCTGGCGGAGATTCGCCGTGGCGGTCAGCCGGTCGAACAGCGTGGTCTGCAGGCCGGCATTGCCGGAATCCGACGTGGCGTGCGCGCCGACCGCTTGGTTGGAGGGAAAGCCGGCGTAGCTTTCCGTCAGGCTCGATCTGGCGCGGTCGAAGATGTGGGCGGCACCGAAGGTCAGGGCGGTTTCGCGGGCCGGGCCGAGATCGGCAAGATGCACGGTGTTGGTCCAGGTCAGCGCGGTGCGGTAGCCGCGGTAGCGGCCATTGCTCTGCAACTGGTTGGGATCCGCCGCTTCCAGCGGCTCGGTGTATTTGCGGTTGGTGGTGACGTAGGCAAGCGACAGGCCGGTGTCCCAGAGTCCGTCGAACAATTTGGAATCGATGCCGATCCGCCCGGTGAAGGCCTCGTCGCGGCCGGTATAGGCGGGGGCGTCGAAGGCGGGCGAGCCGAGTTCATCAAGCCCGAACACGGCGCGGCGCCAGCGCAGCAGGGTGCTGATACGGGTGCCTTCGACCGGGGTGACGCCGAGGTTCAGGCTGGCGACCTGGGCGCGGTAGCCATCGCGCTCGCCGGTGTGGACGGTCTCGCGTTGCGGCGTGGTGTCGAAGCCAAGCTGAGAGCGGCTCTGCACCGCGAGGCTGTAGTCGACCATGCCGCTGGCGCCGGAGAGGCCGGCGCTGCCGAGGATGGCACGCGGCAGGCCGGCGGCGAATTCGGCGGTGGCGGTGGGGGCGCCGCTGCCCTGCTTCGAGATCAGGTTGATGACGCCGCCGATCGCGCCCGAGCCATAGAGCCCGGACATCGGGCCGCGCACCACTTCGATGCGCTCGACATCGGCCAGGGTCTCGACGCCGAAATTATAGGCGCCGTTGGGATCGGAGGGATCGTTCAGCGGCACGCCGTCACGCAGCACCAGTACGTGGTTGGAGTTGGTGCCACGGATGAAGGCGCTGGCATTGCCGCCATTGCCGCCCGATTGCACCAGCGCGAGCCCCGGCACCGCGTGCAGCGCGTCGCTCAGCATGGTGTAGCCGCGCGTGGTGATGGTCTGGCGGTCGATCACGGTCACGCCGGCCGGGATCAGCTCGGCGAGGGTGGGGATGCGGGTGGCGGTGACCACCTGTTCGGGCAGGACGAGATCGGTCTGGTCCCTGGGTGGGGCATCCCCGGCCCGCGCCGCGAGGGCGGGCAGGGCGAGAACGGACGCAAGCAGCATGCGGCGCATGCGGATACTCCGGCGGCGCGGCACCCTCCCTGGGGCACCGCGAGAGGATGGGTCGATTGCCGCCTGCGGGTCTTTCTCCCGCTGCCAGGGTTCACCCCGCCCCTCGCGCGCGTGCAGTCTCGGGGACGGCCGGTCTCCTGGCTGGTGGCATCCCGCCCCGCCTTCTCGCCCGCGATCCGGGCAATGGCGTCCTGGGGCCGGTGCGGACATTGCGGTCCGCGCGTCACCGACAGTTGCGGGGGCAGCCGCGGCCCGGGCCCCGTGCCGGAGCCCTCCCGCATTCCCGTTTCAGCCCTTGCGGGCCACCGTCACCTGCAAGGGTGATAGCCGAAGCGGGCGCAAGGCGGGATATCGTCCGGCCCGGACCGGGGACGGATCGATGCGCATGGTTGCCAAACTGTCACAGTGTCGCCGCGCTGGCGGGAAACGCGGCGCGGCTGGCGGCCGGCCCCTGCAATGCCTCGGTCACGGCACGCTTCAGGGCCGCCATCGCTTGCGGGCACCGGTCGGCGATGCTGCGGGCCAGATCGACCACGGTGTCGGAGAGGTCCTCGTCGGCGACGACGCGGTTGACCAGCCCGATCCGCTGCGCCTCGGCGGCGGCGATGCGCTGGCCGGTGGTGAGCAACATGCGCGCATGCGCGGGTCCCACCACCGAAACCAGTTGCCGGATCATGGCGCCGTCCTCGGCGAGTTCGGCCGCAGGGCCGGGGAAGCCGAAATCGGAGTCGATTGCGGCGATGCGCAGGTCGCAGTGCAGGGCGATCCCGAGGCCCGCGTCGAGGCAGGCGCCACGGATGCGCGCGATGGTTGGCCTGGGGAAGCCGGCAAGGCGCGCCCACGCGCAGGCGGCCAGGCGCATGGCCTCGCCGTGGAGCAGGTCCGGGTCTGGATCGGCGCCGGCGACGAAGGCCGTGGGGCCGGCGCCGGTCAGCACCACCACCCGCACGCCGTCATCGCGGGCGAAATCGTCCAGGATCTGCGCCAGCCCGTCCCACATGCCGATGGTCATGGCATTGTGTTTCGCGGGACGGGCGAAGGTGATCAGGCCCACGCCGTCCACGGTTTCGGCCAGAATCCTGCCTTCGACATGGTCCCGCATCGTCACGTCCCCGCTGAGCGGCGGGGATGATCGACCGGATGGTACTTCCGCTCAACCCCGGCGGGGCGATAGGGATTGTTCCATGGACGATGTCGACCTTGCGCTGATCCTGGGCTTCGACTGCTCGGCCAGCGTGACCTTCGAGGAGTTCGACCTGATGGCCCGGGGCTGCGCCACGGCGCTGCGGGATGCCGAGGTGGAGGCCGGGTTGACCGGTGGCCCCGCCGGCGCCTGCCTGCTCGCGGTGCTGCTGTGGTCGGGGGTCAACGAACAGGATGTGCTGGTCGAATGGACCCGCGTCGATTCGCCGGCGGCGCTGGCGGCCTTCGCCCAGGCGGTGGAGGACGTGCCGCGCTCGGTGCGGCCGGGGGCGACCGCGATCGGCGAGGCGCTGGGGGTCTGTGCGCGCCTGCTCGCCGAGGCGCCGGCACGGGCGCGCCGCCGCATCATCGACCTGGTCGGGGACGGGCGGTCCAATGAAGGGGTCCCGCCCGCCTCGGTGCGCGACCGCCTGGTCGAAGCGGGGGTCACCATCAACGGGCTGTGCGTGCTGCACGAGGAACCGGACCTGGTGGAGAGCTACCAGCGCGAGGTGATCGGCGGTCCCGGCGCCTTCGCCCTGGAGTGTCGCGACTACGCCGGCTTCGCCGAGGCCATGCGGCAGAAGCTGCGGCGCGAGATCGCCGCGACCGATGCGGCGGCGTGGCCGGCGTGCACATAGGCGGGATACTTTAAAATATTTGCTGACACGCATTAATATGGCGCCATTGATGCGTGAAATTTATTGTGGCTTTACTTGGGCTGTCACAGCCACAATTCAGGTCACCGGACAGCATCATGAGTTCCTGGGCATCGGGCTATGTCGCTGACATCGGCTACACGCACGGCTTCTACCGCGAGCTGACGCCGGCCCTGCTTGGCTTCATCAGCCTCGCCCGCGGCCGCAGATCACCGCTGCAGGCCGGTCCGCTGACCTATTGCGAGCTGGGCTGCGGGCAGGGATTTTCCACCAATCTGCTGGCGGCGGCGAATCCCGACATCGAATTCTTCGCGACCGACTTCAATCCCAGCCATATCGCCGGGGCGCAGGCGTTCGCGGCGACGGCGGGAACGCGCAACGTGCATTTCTTCGACCAGAGCTTCGCCGAGTTCGTGGACGAGCCATCCCTGCCGGACTGCGACATCATCAGCCTGCATGGCATCTACAGCTGGGTCACGGCGGAGCACCGCGCCGACATCGTCCGCTTCATCCGGCGCCGGCTCAGGCCGGGGGGGCTGGTCTATATCAGCTACAACACCCAGCCGGGCTGGTCGGCGGCGGCGCCGATGCGGCACCTGATGTCGCTGCACGCCAGGACCCAGGCCGGGCCCACCGTCGGGCGCCTCGATGCGGTGCTCGGCTTCACCGACCGCGTGCTGGCCACCAACCCGGGGTTCCTGCGCGCCAATCCCGCGGTCAGGGACCGCTTCGACCGGATCAAGGCCCAGAACCGGGCCTATCTCGCCCATGAATACCTGAACGATGCCTGGACGCTGTTCTACCACGCCGAGGTCGCCGCCGAACTCGGCGAGGCCAAGCTCGACTTCATCGGCTCCGCCGCTCTGCTCGAGCATATCGATGCGATCAACCTGAGCCCCGAGCAACTGCGGGTGCTGGCCGAGATCAGCGAACCGACGCTGCGCGAGACGGTGCGTGACTTCATGGTCAACCAGCAGTTCCGGCGCGACGTGTTCGCCCGCGGCTCGGTGGGGCTGTTCGCCCAGGAGGCCAGGGAAATCTGGCTGGAGCAGCGTGTCGCGCTGTCGACGCCGCGCCAGGACGTGCAGCTCACCGTGACCGGATCGGCCGGACAGGCCACCCTGCAGCCGGAGACCTACCTGCCGGTGCTCGATGCCCTGGCGGAAGGGCCTCGCACCCTGCGGCAACTGCTCGAGGACGCGACCATCGCCAGGCTGGGCTGGCCGCGCCTGCAGCAGGCGGTGCTGGTCCTGGTCGGCGGCGGTCACCTGCAGCCGGCGCGCGACGAAGCGGGCGAGGCGGCACGGTCGGAGCGGACAACGCCCTTCAACGAGGCGGTGCTGCAGCGGGCCCGCTTCGCCGACCAGCTCCAGTTCCTGGCCTCGCCCGTGACCGGGGGCGGCATCATGGTGGACCGGATCGCCCAGTTGTTCCTGCTCGGCACGCGCAGCGGGCAGGCGGATCCGCCGGGCTTCGCCTGGGACATCCTCAGCCAGCAGGGGCAGCGCCTGGTCCAGGACGGCAAATCCCTGGAAAGCTCCGAGGAGAACCTCGCCGCGCTGCGCTTTCGCTTCGGCATGTTCACGGAGCGCCAACTGCCCGTGCTGAAACAGTTGGGCATCGCCTGACACTGGCCTGCACGCCTCTTCACCCATTGCAAGGGAGATTGCAAGGGAGACACCATCCACGGTTTGCTGCTGCCCAGCGGCGCATTTGCCGGCGGGCGTGCGTTACGGCCGTGAACGCTTGCCGTGGTCGGGCTTTCTGTGCGGGTGCGCGATGGTATTGGCGCCCGTCGCTGGTCCGGCCGACGGCAAAGGCCGCAACGATGGGCAGGAAAGCCTGGAGGAAGGTGCATGGGCTCCCTTCTCGACGTCCTCGGCATGCAGGGACTGCCGCCGCACGGCTTCTGCCTTGCCTGGCAGCCCGGGCTGATCTGGCTGCACGCCGCGTCCGACGCGGCGATCGGAATTTCCTATTTCGCCATTCCCCTGGCGCTGGCCGCCTTCGTCAGCCGGCGGCAGGACCTGGCCTTCGGCCGGATCTTCTGGATGTTCGCCGCCTTCATCCTGGCCTGTGGCGCCACCCATTTCATCGAGATCCTCACGCTCTGGTATCCGCTTTACGGCGTGCAGGGGGTGGTGAAGGCGGCCTGCGCCGGTATCTCGGTGGTGACGGCCATCATGCTGTGGCCGCTGGTCATGCGGGCCGCGGCCTATCCCACCCCGGCGGAATTCCGCCGCGTCTCCGACCAGCTCACCATCCGGGAGGCCGAGCGCAACCAGGCGCTGCAGCAGTTGCGCCAGACGGAGGAAAGCTTCCGCGTGTTGCTCGACGGCGTCACGGACCATGCCATCTTCCGCCTGGACGCCGGCGGCTGCGTCAGCACCTGGAACACCGGCGCCGGGCGGATCAAGGGCTACCGGGCGGAAGAAATCCTCGGCCGGCATTTCTCGGTGTTCTACACGCCCGAGGATCGCGAGGCGGGCGTTCCGGTGCAGACGCTGGAGACGGTGCAGCGCGAGGGCCGCTTCGAAGGCGAGGGCTGGCGGGTTCGCAAGGACGGCAGCCGGTTCTGGGCCAGCGTCGTCATGAATCCGTTGCGCGACGAGGCCGGGCGCCTCGTCGGCTATGCCAAGGTGACGCGGGACATCACCCGCCGGCGGCAGATGGAAGAGGCGCTGGAGCAGACCCGCGCGACGCTGGCGCAGGCGCAGAAGATGGAGACCATCGGCCATCTGGCCGGCGGCGTGGCGCACGACTTCAACAACCTGCTCACCGCCATCCTCGGCGGCGCGAGCCTGCTGGAGCGGCGCATCGGCGCGCAGATCGGCCAGGAGGCCGGCCAGATCCTGTCGGCGATCCGCGACGCGGCGCAGCGTGCCGCCCGGCTGACGCATCAGTTGCTGGCCTTCTCCCGCAAGCAGGCCCTGACCCCGCAGGTCATCGACGCCAACAAGCTGCTCAAGGGCATGTCGGAGCTGCTGGCGCGGACGCTCGGCGAGAAGGTTTCGATCCAGACGGTGCTCGCCGCGGGGCTGTGGCGGAGCTGCGTGGATGCGAACCAGCTGGAGAACGCCATCCTGAACCTGGCGGTGAATGCCCGTGACGCCATGCCGGATGGGGGGACGCTGACCCTGGAGACCGGCAATGTCTTCCTCGACGACGCCTATGCGGCGGTGCGCCCGGAGATGAAGCCCGGCCAGTACGTCATGGTGGCGGTGAGCGACAGCGGCACCGGCATGAGCGAGGAGGTCATGCAGCGTGCCTTCGATCCCTTCTTCACCACCAAGCCGGAAGGCCGTGGCACCGGGCTCGGGCTGAGCCAGGTGTTCGGCTTCATCAAGCAATCCGGTGGCCATGTCTCGCTGTACAGCGAGCTCGGCCACGGAACGACGGTGAAGCTCTATCTGCCGCGGCACCTGGATGACACCGCCTGCGAAGCTGTCCCGGAGATCTCCTATGCCGAGATCCCCCGGGGCAACGAGACCGTGCTGGTGGTCGAGGACCACGACAGCGTCCGCGACTATGTCACCAATGCGCTGCGCCATCTCGGCTATCGGGTGCTGGAGGCGCCGAACGGGGCGCAGGCCCTGGAGGTGCTGGCGGCAAATCCGGAAATCGCGCTGCTGCTGACTGATATCGGGCTACCCGGGATCAATGGCCGGCAACTGGCCGAGCAGGCGCGCGAGCGTGGCCCCGGGCTGCGGGTCCTGTTCATGACGGGCTATGCCCGCAATGCCATCAGCCACCAGGGCCTGCGCGACATCGGCATCAGCCTCCTGCCGAAGCCGTTCACCGTCGAGGCGCTCGCGCGCAAGCTACGGGAGGTGCTCGGCTAGGCTTGCTGTGCCGCGCAGCAAGAATGGGATCCAAGGGCCTTGTGGCCCTTGGTGGGTCAAGGGCGAAGCCCTTGCCTTGCCTTTTGCCGATCAGACGCGCCGAAGCGTGTAGATCTGTTCCAATGCGTGCACGATTTCGGCGCTGTGCTCGGCGTCGCGGGTCTCGAACATCACCTCGAGCTGCGCCGCCTGCACGGATGGTGACGCGAACAGCCGATGGTGCGAGACATCGATGATGTTGCCGCCCGCCCCGCCGATGCGTCCGGAGATATCGGCCAGCACGCCCGGGCGGTCCGGGATTTCCAGTACCAGCCGCACCAGCCTGCCGTCGCGCAGCAGGTTGCGCAGCAGCACGTTGGCGAAGATGCGCGGGTCGATATTGCCGCCGGTGATCGGCACGCCGACGCGGCGGCCCTTGAACCGGTCCGGGAAGGCCAGCAGGGCGGCGATACCGCTGGCGCCCGCGCCTTCGGCCACGATTTTCGCGCCTTCGCCGAGCAGGGCGATGGCTTCCTCGACGGCGCGTTCCGGCACCACCACCACGTCGGCGACATGGGCCCGGATCACCGAAAGCGGGCCGAGGCCGATATCGCGTACGGCGATGCCCTCGGCGATGGTGGTCCCGCCCACGGACACCGGCTGGCCGGCGAGTCGCTGGGCCATGGCGGCGTAGGCGGCGACCTCGACGCCGATCACCTCGATGCCGGGGCGCAGGCCGCAGGCGGCGACGGCGCAGCCGGCGATCAATCCGCCGCCGCCGATCGGCACCACCAGCGTGTCGATCTCCGGCGAGTCGGCGAGGATTTCCAGCGCCATCGTGCCCTGGCCGGCCATCACCCCGGCGTCGTCGTAGGGATGGATGAAGACCAGGCCTTCCTGTTCGGACAGGGCCTGGGCATGGGCGGCGGCCTCGGCGAGGGTATCGCCGTGCAGCACCACGCGCGCCCCCCAGGCGGCGGTGCGCGAGACCTTGGTCAGCGGGGTGTGCTTGGGCATCACGATGACGGCGGTGATGCCGAGCAACTGGGCGTGGCGGGCCACGGCCTGGGCGTGGTTGCCGGCCGACATGGCGATCACGCCGGCGCGCCGCTCGGTTTCGGTCAGCAACGCGAGGCGGTTGGCGGCGCCGCGTTCCTTGAAGGCGCCGGTCGCCTGGAGATTGTCCAGCTTGAGCGTGACTTCCGCGCCGCAGGCGCGGGAGATCACGTCGCACGGCACGGACGGCGTGTGCAGGACGCGGCCGGCGATGCGCTCGGCGGCCGCGCGGACGTCCGCGAGGGTGATCACGGGATCAGCGATACTGGACGGACAGGATCTCGTAGCTGCGGTCGCCCCCCGGGGCGGGAACCGAAATGGTGTCGCCGACCTTCTTGCCGATCAGCGCCTTGGCGAGCGGCGAGGAGATCGACAGGCGCGCCGCCTTGATGTCGGCCTCGTGGACGCCGACGATCTGGTAGGTGGCTTCCTTATCGGTTTCTTCGTCGACCAGCTTCACATGGGCGCCGAACTTCACCTGGTCGCCGGAGAGGGAGGAGGGGTCGATCACCTCGGCCGAGGAGACGATCTCCTCGAGCTCGGCGATGCGGCCCTCGATGAAGCTCTGCCGCTCCCGCGCCGCGTGGTACTCCGCGTTCTCGCTGAGGTCGCCATGCGTCCGCGCCTCGGCGATGGCCCGGATGACCGCCGGACGTTCGATGGATTTCAGCGTCTTGAGCTCTTCCTCCAACCGCTGCAGGCCAGGGGCGGTCATCGGGAACTTCTGCACGTCGGGAAACCTCGAAAAATCCAGGGTGGGGATGTCGTCACGGCATGGTATCGGATCGTCGCGGCCGGTCAGGTGCGGTGGCAGCCCAAAACGCGACCGCCGCGGCCCGGTTCACGCAAACCCCCCATGCTTGCGCACAGGGGGATCCGCGAAGCCGAGCCGCGCCGGGGCTCAGAACGATCCGCGAAAATAGGCCTGGAGCGGGGCAACTTCAAGTGCCCCGCTGCGCAGCGCCGCGATGGCATGGGCCGCGGCCCGGGCGCCGGCGATGGTGGTGTAGTGCGGTACACCGTGGGTGAGGGCGCTGCGGCGGATCTCGAAACTGTCGGTTACCGACTGCGCGCCCGAGGCGGTGTTGATCACCATCTGGATATCGCCGGAGCGAATCGCGTCCACGCAATGCGGCCGGCCTTCCAGCACCTTGTTGACGGGCGAGACGGCGATGCCGGCCTCGCGCAGCCGGCTGGCGGTGCCGCGCGTGGCCATGATGGAGAAGCCCATCTCCACCAGCCGCCGCGCCACCGCGACCGCCCCGGCCTTGTCCGCGTCGCGCACCGAAAGGAACACGGTGCCGTGATCGGGCAGCCGCACCCCGGCGCCGAGCTGGCTCTTGGCGAAGGCGCGCTCGAAGCTGGAATCCAGTCCCATCACCTCGCCGGTCGATTTCATCTCCGGGCCAAGGATGGTGTCGACATTGGGGAAGCGGTTGAACGGGAACACCGCTTCCTTCACCGCCACGTGCGGCGCCACCGCCTGCGGGTCGAGGCGGAATTCCGACAGCCGTGCCCCGGCCATCACCCGCGCGCCGATCTTGGCGACCGGCACGCCGGTGGCCTTGGCGACGAAGGGCACGGTGCGGGAGGCACGCGGGTTCACCTCCAACACGAAGATCTCGTTGTCCTTGATCGCGTATTGCACGTTCATCAGGCCGACCACGCCGAGCGCCTTCGCCATTGCCTCGGTCTCGGCCTTCAGCTCGGTCACCGCGGCCGGGCTCAGCGTGTAGGGCGGCAGGGCGCAGGCGGAGTCGCCGGAATGGATGCCGGCTTCCTCGATGTGCTCCATCACCCCGGCGACATAGACCGTCTCGCCATCGGCGATGCAGTCCACGTCCACTTCGATCGCGTCGTTGAGGTAACGATCGATCAGCACCGGGTTGTCGCCGGAGACGCGCACCGCCTCGCGCATGTAGCGGTGCAGGCCCTTCTGGTCGTGCACGATCTCCATGGCACGGCCGCCGAGCACGTAGCTCGGGCGGATCACCACCGGATAGCCGATGCGCTCGGCGATCGCCTCGGCTTCCCCGGTCGAGCGGGCGGTGCCGTTCTCCGGCTGGCGCAGCCCGAGCCGCTGCAGCAGATGCTGGAAGCGCTCGCGGTCCTCGGCGATGTCGATGGCGTCGGCGCTGGTGCCGAGGATCGGGATGCCGGCCTTGGCCAGCGACTGCGACAGCTTCAGCGGCGTCTGCCCGCCGTACTGGACGATGCAGCCGAGCACCTTGCCGCTGGATTGCTCGCGGCGCACCAGCGCGATCACGTCCTCGGCGGTCAGCGGCTCGAAATAAAGGCGGTCGGAGGTGTCGTAGTCGGTGGAGACGGTTTCCGGGTTGCAGTTGACCATGATGGTCTCGAACCCGGCTTCCTTCAGCGCATAGGCCGCGTGCACGCAGCAATAGTCGAACTCGATGCCCTGGCCGATGCGGTTCGGGCCGCCGCCCAGGATGATCACCTTCTCGCGCGCGGAGGGATCGGCCTCGCAGACCGGGGTGCCGAAGCCGCCCTCGAAGGTCGAGTACATGTACGGCGTGGCCGAACCGAATTCGGCGGCGCAGGTGTCGATACGCTTGTAGACAGCGTGCACACCCAGCTTATCCCGCAGGGCGGCGACCTCCGGCTCGGTGACGCCGGCCAGCTGCGCCAGTTGCCGGTCGGAGAAACCCAGCGCCTTCAGCCGCCGCAGCGCGCCCGCTTCCTGCGGCAGGCCCTGGGCAGCAACCGCGCGCTCGGCCTGCACGATCCGTTCCAGCTCGCGCAGGAACCACGGGTCGAACTTGCAGGTGCTGTGGATTTCCTCGACCGAGAGCCCGGCGCGCAGCGCCTGGGCGGCCATCAGCAGCCGGTCGGGCTTGGGCTGGGACAACGCCGCGCGGAAGGCGTCGGCGCCGCCATCGCCGGGCGGCTCGATCGGATCGAGGCCGGAGAACCCGGTCTCCATGCTGCGCAGCCCCTTCTGCAGCGCCTCGGCGAAGCTGCGCCCGATCGCCATCGCCTCGCCGACCGACTTCATGCTGGTGGTCAGCATCGGCGGCGTGCCGGGGAATTTCTCGAAGGTGAAACGGGGGATCTTGACCACGACGTAGTCGATGGTGGGCTCGAAGCTCGCCGGCGTGGTGCGGGTGATGTCGTTGGTGAGTTCGTCGAGCGTGTAGCCGACGGCAAGCCGCGCCGCGACCTTGGCGATCGGGAAGCCGGTGGCCTTGGACGCCAGCGCCGAGGAGCGCGACACCCGCGGGTTCATCTCGATCACCACCATGCGTCCGTCGGCCGGGTTGACCGCGAACTGCACGTTCGATCCGCCGGTGTCGACGCCGATCTTGCGCAGGCAGGCGATCGAGGCATCGCGCATGCGCTGATATTCCTTGTCGGTCAGCGTCAGCGCCGGTGCCACCGTGACCGAGTCGCCGGTGTGGATGCCCATCGGATCGACGTTCTCGATGGAGCAGACGATGATGCAGTTGTCCGCGCGGTCGCGGACCACCTCCATCTCGTATTCCTTCCAGCCGAGCACCGATTCCTCGATCAGCACTTCCTTGGTGGGGGAGGCGTCGAGGCCGCCGGTGACGATGCGCTCGAATTCCTCGCGGTTATAGGCGATGCCGCCGCCGGTGCCGCCGAGGGTGAAGCTCGGGCGGATGACGGCGGGCAGGCCGACCTGCGCCAGCGCCGCGCGCGCTTCCTCCATCGAATGGGCGATGGCGCTGCGCGGGCTCTCGATGCCGATCTCGGCCATGGCGTCGCGGAACTTCAGCCGGTCCTCGGCGCGGTCGATCACGTCGGCCTTCGCGCCGATCAGCTCGACGCCGTATTTCTCCAGCACGCCGCTGGCGGCGAGCTTCATCGCCGTGTTCAGCGCGGTCTGCCCGCCCATGGTCGGCAGCACCGCGTCGGGGCGCTCGCGGGCGATGATGCGCTCGACGAATTCGGGGGTGATCGGCTCGACATAGGTCGCGTCCGCCAGCCCCGGATCGGTCATGATCGTGGCCGGGTTGGAGTTGACCAGGATGGTGCGGTAGCCCTCGGCCTTCAGTGCCTTGCAGGCCTGCGCGCCCGAATAGTCGAACTCGCAGGCCTGGCCGATGACGATCGGGCCGGCGCCGATGATCAGGATGGAGTGGATGTCGGTGCGCTTGGGCATCTCAGGCTCCGGAGAGGGCGCGGGCGCGCTGCACGCCGGCGGGCGTGAGCTCGAGGCGCCAATGGCATTGCAGGCCGCCGGGGGGCAGGCGGATCGGGTCGCGGATCAGGTCGGCGGCAACGGCGGCGGCGACCGCGTCATGGAAGGCGGCAGTGTCCAGGGATCCCCCTGCCAGCGCCTGGACGCGTTGCCGCGCCTCGTCGGCGTTGGCGGCGGTCACCGCATGGTGGAAGCCCACCCGCAACAGGACGTCCAGGGGATCGGCCACGTCAGGCCCGCTGGCGCTCGATCAGCTCGACGAAGCGGTGGAACAGGTAATGGCTGTCGGTCGGGCCGGGGCTGGCTTCGGGGTGGTACTGCACGCTGAAGGCGGGGCGGTCGTCGCAGGCCAGGCCTTCGTTGCTGCCGTCGAACAGCGAGACATGGGTGACGCGCACGCCGGCGGGCAGGGTCTTCTCGTCCACCGCGAAGCCGTGGTTCTGGCTGGTGATCTCCACCCGGCCGGTGGTCAGGTCCTTGACCGGCTGGTTGGCACCGCGATGGCCGCGTTCCATCTTGTAGGTCTTCGCCCCCAGCGCGAGCCCGAGCAGCTGGTGGCCGAGGCAGATGCCGAACAGCGGCTTGCCGGAGGCGAGCACGCCGCGGATCGCCGGCACCGCGTATTCGCCGGTCGCCGCCGGGTCGCCGGGGCCGTTGGAGAGGAACACGCCGTCCGGGTCATGGCGCAGGATGTCCTCGGCGGTGGCGGTGGCCGGCACCACGGTCACGCGGCAGCCGGCGGCGGCGAGGCAGCGCAGGATGTTGCGCTTGGCGCCGAAATCCACCGCGACCACGTGGTATCGCGGCGCTTCCTGGCGGCCGAAGCCGGTGGGCCAGGCCCATTCCGTCTCGTCCCAGGAATAGCCCTGCGTGCAGGAAACCTGCTTCGCCAGATCCATGCCGGCGAGTCCCGGCCAGGCCCGCGCCTGTGCGACCAGGGCGGGGATGTCGAAGCGGCCATCGGCGGGGAAGCTGATCAGCCCGCTCGGCGCGCCGCCGTCGCGGATGCGGCTGGTCAGCGCGCGGGTGTCGACGCCGCCGATGCCGCTCACGCCCTGCGCCCGCAGCCAGGCATCCAGGTGGCCGGCGGCGCGCCAGTTCGAGGGCTCGGTGACGTCCTGCTTCACGACCAGGCCGCGCGCGGCGATGGTGGTCGCCTCGATGTCTTCCTGGTTGATGCCGACATTGCCGATATGGGGGAAGGTGAAGGTGATGATCTGCCCGGCATAGGACGGATCGGTCAGGGTTTCCTGGTAGCCGGTCATGCCGGTGTTGAAGCAGACCTCGCCCACCGGGGCGGTCGCGGTGGGGGCGCCGAAGCCGCGCCCCCAGAACACGGCGCCATCGGCCAGCACGAGGGCAGCGGTGGCGCCCTGCGGCGCATCGGTCGGATCGGTCATCTTGCTACCCTGCACGGGGATCGGGTCGGGGCGGGATGGGGCGCCGGGCATCGCTTCCAGCGGCAGGCCGGTGGCCTGGATCAGCGTCGGCCAGTGCCGGGCGGGGACGGCCCGCGCCTGGCGCCATTTGCGCACGGCCTCGGTGCCGACGCCAAGGCGCCGCGCCGCCGCCGCCGCGCCACCCAGCAGCGCGATGATCTCGTCCACATTCGCCATAGGGGCAAAATATGGGAAATTTCTTCCCAAAGCAATGCGCCCATGCCATGGGTGGGAAGTTCCTTCCCATGGGGGTTCGGGCCGGAGTCCGAACGCTATATAGGAGGGATGCTGTTACCGGAGGCACCGATGGCCCTGCGCGAGCAATTCACCGAGCAACTGAAGACGGCCATGCGGGCAGGGGATGCGCCGCGCGTCTCCACCCTGCGCATGATCCTCGCGAAGCTGAAGGACGTCGACATCGCCGCCCGGCCGAAAGGCATCGAGCACGTCTCCGACGACGAGATCCTGGCGATGCTGCGCGGCATGGCGAAGTCGCGGCGTGAGAGCGTGGAGCTGTACCGCCAGGGCAACCGCCCGGAGCTGGCCGCCAAGGAAGAAGCGGAGATCGCGCTGATCGAGACCTTCCTGCCGAAGCAGATGGATGAGGCGGAGCTCGCCGCCGCGGTGGCGGCGGCCATCACCGAGACCGGGGCCGGCTCGATCAAGGACATGGGCAAGGTGATGGGGGCGCTGAAGGCCAAACACGGCGCGGCGCTCGACATGGCCCGGGTCGGGCCGGTGGTGAAGGCGAAGCTCGGCGGCTGACCGCCGCTTCCCCCGCCGCCCTGGCCTGAGGCCCCGGCATGGCGCTTCCCCCGGCCTTCCTCGACGAGCTGCGCGCGCGCACGCCGCTGCCGGCGGTGATCGGCCGGCGGGTGAAGCTGGCGCGCGCCGGCCGGCAATGGAAGGGGTGCTGCCCGTTCCACGGCGAGAAGACGCCGAGCTTCTACGTCTACGACGACCACTATCACTGCTTCGGCTGCGGCGAGCATGGCGATGCCATCAGCTTCGTCATGCGCAGCCAGGGCGTCTCCTTCACCGAGGCGGTGGAGCAGCTCGCCGCCGAGGCCGGGCTGGAGGTGCCGAAGCCGTCCCCCGCCGTGGCCGCGGCCGAGCGGCGGCGCCTTGACCTGTATGCGGTGCTGGAGGCCGCCACCCAGGCCTTCCAGCGCCGCCTGTTCCTGCCGGAAGGGGCGCGCGCGCTTGCTTACCTGCGCAACCGCGGGCTCACTGACGCGACCATCCGCGGCTTCGGCCTGGGCTGGGCGGGCGAGGGGCGGGGGGCGCTCGCCGCCGAACTGGCCCGCGAGGGCATCGAGCCGGCCCAGTTGATCGAGGCCGGGCTGATGAAGCCCGCCGAGTCCGGCCGCCCCGCCGCCGACATGTTCTTCAACCGGGTGATGTTCCCGATCCGCGACCGCCGCGGCCGGACCATCAGCTTCGGTGGCCGCATCCTCGGCGACGGCCAGCCGAAATACGTCAACGGCCCGGAAACGGCGGTGTTCGCCAAGCGGCGCACCCTGTTCGGCCTCGACCTCGCCCGCGAGGCGGCGCATGGCGGCGCCAGCGTGGTGGCGGTCGAGGGCTACATGGACGTGATCGCCCTGCACCAGGCCGGGTTCGGCGGCGCGGTGGCGCCGCTCGGCACCGCGCTGACGGAAGAGCAACTCGCCGAGCTGTGGCGGCTCTCGCCGGTGCCGGTGCTCTGTTTCGACGGCGACGCCGCCGGCGCCCGTGCGGCCGGCCGGGCGGCGGAGCTGGCTTTGCCGCATCTGACCGCCGAGCGCAGCCTGAAGCTCGCCACCCTGCCGCCGCCCGAGGATCCGGACACGCTGGTGCGCCGGCCCGACGGGGTGGCGGCGTTCCAGGCCGTGCTCGATGCCGCCCGGCCGCTGTCGGAGGCGCTGTTCGACCTGCTGCGCGAGAGCCTCGGCGACGCCACGCCCGAGCAGCGCGCCGCCTTCAGCCGGCGGCTGGAGGAAGTGGCCGACCAGATTCCTGACCGTGCCCTCGGCTGGGAGTACCGCGCCGCGTTCCGTGCCCGTTTCCGCGAGCGCTATCGGGGCGGCCGCCCCGGGGGGCGCCCGGGGGCGCGCGGCGATGGCGCGCGGTCGGTCGGAGGCCGTCCGGGCCGAATCGGGGGTGGCGACTCGCGGCCGGCGGTGACGGCGCCTCCACCCGCCCCGCCCGGCGCCGATGCCATTGCCGCCGAGCAGGCCCGCATCCTGGTCGCCATCCTGCTGCGCCATCCGGTGCTGCTGCAGGAGGTCGAGGAGCGTTTCGGCAGCCTGGTGTTGCCGGAATCCCTCGCCAGACTCCGGTCAGCCATGCTGGAATGGTTCGTTGGCTCCGAACATCTTGACTCCGCGGAGCTGATGACCCACCTCACCGCGGTTGGACTGGCGGCGGAAGCTGCGCAGGCCCTTTCGGCATTGCCCATCCCCTTGCCGGAATGCGCCTCGCCCCGCGCCATGCCGGCAGAAGCCGAGGCAGGCTGGTGGCACATCTTCGGACTGATGCATCGCAGCCGTCTGGACGAGGAAGTCGCGCTGGCGCAGCGCGATTTCGCCGTCCGGATGGACGCCGCGACGCAGCGTCGGCTGATTTCGCTGCGCGCCGCCCAGGAAGCCCTCAACCGGGGCGAACAGGGACTGGAGACCGACCGATGAGGCGCAGCCTGCCGCACGGGCCTCACACGGTTCCGCACGCCTGCCCGCTCTTTGGCCCCCTCTTTGGAGTTCGCTGATCGATGGCCACGAAGCCCGCCGTGCAGACCGATGCCGCCACGACCGACCCGGATGCGGACACCACCCTGCTCGACGTCCAGTCGGCCGCGGTGAAGCGGCTGATCGCACGCGGCAAGGAGCGCGGCTACATCACCTTCGACGAGCTCAACGCCGTGCTGCCGCCCGAGCAGAACAGCTCCGAGCAGATCGAGGACGTGATGGCCAATCTCAACGAGATGGGCATCCAGGTCGTCGAAGGCGAGGAGACCGAGGAGGGCGAGGGGCCCGCGGCCAAGATCAAGGAAGCCGACGAGGGCGGCGACGAGGAGCAGGCCGGCAACGTCGACGAGGAAAGCCTCGGCCGCACCGACGACCCGGTCCGCATGTACCTGCGCGAGATGGGCAGCGTCGAGCTGCTGTCCCGCGAGGGCGAGATCGCCATCGCCAAGCGCATCGAGGCCGGCCGCGACATGATGATCGGCGGGCTGTGCGAGAGCCCGCTGACCTTCCGCGCCATCATCGCTTGGCACGACGCGCTCAAGGCCGGGCGCATGCTGCTGCGTGACATCATCGACCTGGAAGCCACCCAGGGCGGCCCGGCCAATGGCGGCGCCGACGCCGAGGCCGAAGTCGAGGGGGCGGAGGGAGCCGAGCCCGGCGACCCCGATGCCGAGGCCGCCGCCTTCGCCCCGCCCGCCGACGACGAGGACGGCGAGGACGGCGAGGGCGCCGGCCTGTCGCTCTCGGCGCTGGAGGAGAAGCTGAAGCCCGAGGTGCTCGCCACCTTCGAGGAGATCGAGAGCCTCTACAAGAAGCTCTACAAGCTGCAGCAGAGGCGGCTGGAAAGCATCACCTCCGGCGAGGACGTCAACCAGAAGAACGAGAAGGTCTACGAAAAGCAGCGCGAGGAGCTGGTCTCCAAGGTTGAGCAGGTCCGCCTGCACAACAACCGCATCGAGGAACTGGTCACCCAGCTCAAGCAGCTCAACCAGCGCCTGACCGGGCTGGAAGGCCAGTTGCTGCGCATGGCCGAGAGCTGCAAGGTCACGCGCGACGACTTCCTCAACCAGTACCGCGGCAACGAGCTCGACCCGAACTGGATGGAAAAGGTCGGCCGGCTGCCGGGCAAGGCGTGGAAGAACTTCGTGGCCAAGCACGGCACGGACATCCCCGTGGTCCGCGCCCAGATCGCCGCCGTCGCCAATGAAGCGGGGCTGCCGATCAGCGAGTTCCGCCGCGTCTACGCCACCGTCTCGCGCGGCGAGCGCGATTCCGCGCGCGCCAAGAAGGAGATGATCGAGGCCAACCTGCGGTTGGTGATCTCGATCGCCAAGAAGTACACGAACCGCGGCCTGCAATTCCTGGACCTGATCCAGGAAGGCAACATCGGGCTGATGAAGGCGGTGGACAAGTTCGAGTACCGGCGCGGCTACAAGTTCAGCACCTATGCCACGTGGTGGATCCGCCAGGCGATCACCCGCAGCATCGCCGACCAGGCGCGCACCATCCGCATCCCCGTGCACATGATCGAGACGATCAACAAGCTGGTGCGCACCTCGCGCCAGATGCTGCACGAGATCGGCCGCGAGCCGGCGCCCGAGGAACTGGCCGAGAAGCTCGGCATGCCGCTCGAGAAGGTGCGCAAGGTCCTCAAGATCGCCAAGGAGCCGATCAGCCTGGAGACGCCGATCGGCGACGAGGAGGACAGCCATCTCGGCGACTTCATCGAGGACAAGAACGCGGTCATCCCGCTCGATGCCGCCATCCAGGCCAATCTGCGCGAGGCCACCACCCGGGTGCTGTCCAGCCTGACCCCGCGCGAGGAACGCGTGCTGCGCATGCGCTTCGGCATCGGCATGAACACCGACCATACGCTTGAGGAAGTCGGCCAGCAGTTCAACGTGACCCGCGAGCGCATCCGCCAGATCGAGGCCAAGGCCCTGCGCAAGCTCAAGCACCCCAGCCGCAGCCGCAAGCTGCGCAGCTTCCTCGACGACTGAGGCGCGGAGAGAGAGAGCCATGAGCCAGGTCGCGGAACCCGTGATGCGGGCCGAGGTAGTGGTGACGTTCCTGCGCATGGACCGTCCCCCCGCCGATCCCGCCCCGTCCTTCCCGCCGGGGCTGGAGGTGGTGGTCGAGCCGTACTGCTCGGTGGCGACCTACCGGCGGCTCTACAACACCGTGGGCGCGTCCTACCTGTGGTGGCTGCGCCGGGCGATGCCCGATGCGCAGCTCGCCGCCCTGCTGCGCAGCCCGGCGATCTCCATCCACATCCTGCGCGATGGCGATCGCGAGCTCGGCTTCTACGAGCTGGACGCGACCGCCTGGCCCACGGTCAATCTCAGCTATTTCGGGCTGATGCCGCCGGCGGTCGGGCGGGGGATCGGCCTCGCCTTCCTGCGGCATGCCGTCGACCAGGTCTGGAGCAGCGGGGCCAGGATGATGACGGTAAACACCTGCACCGCCGATCACGAACGCGCCCTGCCGACCTATCTGCGGGCTGGCTTCCGCCCGGTGCGGGAGGTGCGCGAGCACTGGGCGGTGCCGGTGCGGCTCGGCCTGGAACTGCCCGCCCGCCTGCGCGGCTGAGTCCCCGACCACCCGCCGCCGGTGGTCTTGGTGGGGCGGTAATCCTGTCCTATACCGGGCCCGCATGGGGCAGAGGGGGCGGCATGACCCGGGCATCGCAATGGGCATGGGCGCGGTCCGCCCGCATTGGCATGCGGCAATGACCCGACTTTGGATCGATGTCGAGGACCTGATCGTCTACGCGCTGGCCAATGCGCGGCCGAGCGGCATCCAGCGACTGACCTTCGATCTCTACCAGGCGTTGCGAAGTCTTTACGACGCCTCCGGCCAGGTCGGCTTCGTCCGCCACGACGCGCTGCGCGGCGGCTTCGCCACCGTCGCCTGGGACGAGGTGGCGGCCATGTTCACCAGCCTGCGCGCCGAGGCCGTGCCGGCGCCGGAACCGGACATCCCGGCGACCGGCGGCCGGCCCGGGCTGCTGCGCCGCGCGCTGCGGCCGGCCGTGTACCGGCTGCCGGAGGAAGTGCGCCGCCCGGTGATCCTGGCGGGGGTGGCCCAGGCCGAGGCGCTGCGCCAGCTCGGACGGGCGGCGCAGTCCGGCAGCCGGCTGCTGCGCCGCAGCCTCGCCCGCGACGGAACGACGCAACTGCGCGGCCTCGGGCCGCGGCCACGCCAACCCCTGGCCGAACTGGCGCGGCCGGGTGACGTGCTGCTGGCGCTCGGGGCCTCCTGGACGCCCGAATATGCCGGGCTCGTGGCCGAGGCGAAGGCGAAGCTCGGCCTGCGGTTTGGCGTACTATTATATGACATCATCCCGCTGCGGCGCCCGGAATGGTGCAAGGGGGACCTGGTGGGGCGCTTCCGCGCCTGGTTCCACGGCGTGCTGCCGCTCGCCGATGTGCTGCTGGCGATTTCCCGCCACACCGCCGCCGATGTCGAGGACTACGCCCACCGCCATGGCGTGACGCTGCGCGCGCGGGTGCGTCCGATCCCGTTGGGCACCGGCTTCGTTGGGCAGGCCGCAGAGGGGCAGGCCGAGGCCGGGTCGGTGCGGCCGGACCTGCCGGCGCCGGGCAGCTACGTGCTGTTCGTCTCCACCATCGAGGCCCGCAAGAACCACGCGTTGCTGGTCCGGGTCTGGCGCCGGCTGCTGGAGGAACTGCCGGAGGGGCAGGTACCGACGCTGGTCTTCGCCGGCCGGGTCGGCTGGCTGGTGGGCGACCTGCTGGAGCAGTTGCGCAACTGCGACAACCTCGACGGCCATGTCCGCATCGTCGCCGATCCGACCGATGCCGAGCTGCTGGCGCTGTACCGCGGCTGCCGCTTCACCGTGTTTCCCTCGCTCTACGAGGGTTGGGGCCTGCCGGTCACCGAAAGCCTGGCGCTGGGCCGGCCCTGTGTCTGTTCCAACGCGACCTCGCTGCCGGAGGCCGGGGGCGAGCTGGTGCGGTTCTTCGACCCCGAAAGCGTGGCGGACGCCACGCGCGTGATCCGCGACACCCTGCAGGACCGGTCCCGGCTGCAGGCCTGGGAAGCCCAGGTGCATGGCAGCTTCCGTCCGGTCCCCTGGACCGAGACGGCGCGCGCGGTGATGGACGCGGCAAGCCAGGCGTCCGTGCCGGTGCACGCCTAGGAAGACGCCGGCATGTCATGCGCTGTTCCGGGCACGATGTCGTTTCCTCTTCCCGGGACTGGGCTGCGCCGCTGGCATTCCGCCTTGGTGCTGTTGTTGGCCGCCTGTGCCTGGGTCCCGGTCGGTGCGCTGGCCGAGACCCTGCCCAGGGTACAGGGGCCGGCGCGGACCCAGGCCCTGCCCAGGGCGCAGGCCACCTCGCGGGAGAACGCCGCACGGGGGAGCGCGCCAAGACCGGAGGCGTCACCTGCTTCCAGGCCGGTTCCCACCCCCGAAACGGCCCCCGCCGAGGTGGCCCCGATGGAACTGGCGGCCAGGGATACCCCTCCGACCGACCCTGCCTCCCGCGCCGCTACGCTGCGGGTGGTATTGCCGCAGCTTCCCCAGCAACTTGATCCCGCGCTGGCCGGCAGCGGCGAGGACCATGTCGCCGTCCACCTGCTGTACGATGGTCTCACCCGCTTCGACCGCGACATGGTCACCCGGCCCGGCCTGGCCGAAAGCTGGACGGCCTCCGACGACCTGCGCAGCTGGACGTTCCGGCTGCGGCCGGAGGTCCGTTTCCATCACGGGCGGCGCCTGGAAGCCGACGACGTGATGGCGACGATGACGCGCATCCTGGATCCGCGCACGGGCTCGCCCGGGCGCGCCGGGCTGGAGATGGTGGTGCGCGTGGAAGCGATCGATGCCCGGACGGTGCGCTTTACGCTGACCGCTCCCTACGCGGCCTTCGCCGACCTGTTCGCCGACCGGTCGTTGCGCGTGGTGCCGCGCGACCGGGTCGAGGGGCTCGGCGGCGCCCCTGTCGGCACCGGGCCGTTCATGCTGCGCGGCGGACTGCGCCCCGACCGGCTGGAACTGGTGCGCAACCCGGCCTACTGGGAGCGCGGGCTGCCCCGGCTGGCGGCGGTGGAACTGCAGGGCATCGCCGATGCGACGGCACGCGAAGCGGCCCTGGCCGAGGGCACGGCCGACATCCTGTGGATGCTCTCGGCCGAGGCGGCGGAGCGGCTGCGTGGTGACCCGGCGCTGCGCGTCGATGCGGTGCCGACCGGAAGCTGGGACGCGGTGGTGCTGCACAACGGCCTGCGGCCGTTCGATGATCCGCGGGTGCGCCAGGCGCTGGTGGCGGCCCTCGACAAGGCGGCGCTGATCGAGGCCGCCTTCCCCGGCCAGGCCGTGCCGACGCACAGCCCGATCCCGCCGGGCCATCCCTATTACGAGGACCGGCTCGGCCATGCCGCCGCCGATCCGCCGCGGGCGCGCCAGTTGCTGGCCGAGGCCGGCTATCCCAACGGCATCGATGTGACGCTGCACGTGCCCGCCGAGCGGGAACGGCAGGTGCGGCTCGGGCTGGCGGTGCGGGAGATGGCGCGGGCCGGCGGCTTCCGCATCACCGTGGAGCGGGTGCCCTATGCCGCCTGGGCGTCGCATGTGCAGGGGCGGCAGGCCATGTTCATCGATGGGGCCTCGGCCCGGCCGACAGTGGACACCGCCCTCTATCCCTGGTTTCATTCGGGCGGCTTCTGGAACAGCCTGCTCTGGCATTACCGCAGTGCCCGGATGGACGAGCTGCTCGATCTGGCCCGTCGCACCGGCGAGGAGACGCGCCGCGCCGACATCTTCCATGAAATTCAGGCATTGGTTGAACAGAACGCGCCCGGAATCATTATCTCCGTGGCATTGCACATGAACGGTGTGCGCCGGGCCGTGCAAGGCTTCCGGTCCTCGCCAATGCAGTGGCTCGATCTCAAGGACGTCATCCTTTCACCGTGACGCCGCGGGAGGTAAAACGTGGCCTCGTGTTACAAGCCGCAAGTGTCGATCCTGGGTTGATTTTTTCCGCAATGGTGTTGCAGGACTGCCACATCCCTGCCGACATCGGCGGAACGACGAGAACTCTTCTTGGTGTTGAATGCCGGCGGTGGATAATAGTTCTCACGGTTTCGTGAGGGCGTGGCATGTTGAAACGAAAGATCAGGCCGAGCCAGGAGGTTTCTGGCCCAAATATCGTCGTGCTGCGACAGCGCGTCATGCCGAACCACCGTGCCCTGCTGGCGCGCTGGCTGGAAGCGGGGCGTTGCATGGGGTTGTGCGACGCATCCGCGTTCGGCCCGTCCCCTGGCGAGATCGACAGCGACCATGTGCTGGTCTGGGTGCGTGAAAATCCCGATCCCGCCTATCTGATCACGCCGGATGGCATGAACTGGCTTGTCACCGACTGGTTGCGCCGCGAGCCGCTGGCGCAGCTTTCGACCTTCGAGGCGGCGCTGAATTTCATTCGCCCGGTGTTGAAGCTGACCGAAGCCGCCTGAGATGTCCGGCCCGCCCGGTGTTCCGGGCGGGGTTGTTTCCCGGAATGCTCAGACCCGACGGCCGTGGGAGCCACGTCGCGGCCCAATATGTCGCAGCCTCGTCATGGACCGGATGTCCGGCATGGTTCGCCCTGACCGGTGATGCGGCCACGAAGCTTCGCCGCCTGCTGCCCGACCATTGGCGGAAGGCGGGGAGCTTACGCGATTGTGACCGTCCGGAGCCGCTGGCGAGGCGGCGTTCCCCAGAAAAAATTCAACCTATGCGTTAGAATTCTGACCGTGATGTGTCGGTCCCTTCCTCCTTTGCGAACGCTTCTGGCGTTCACCTTCAGCACGGTCGCGCTGCTGGCTGCGGTTGCTACGGCTTTGCTCGGGGGGCACGACGCGGCCGACCGGATCGCCGCGCGGGAGATGCGGGAGATGGAGCGGCTGGCCAGCCAGTTCGGCGGCATGCTGGTCCAGGGCGAGGCGATCCATCTGGCCGGGCTGCGTGCGGCCGCCCAGATGCCGGCGTTGCGCCATCTGCGGGCCGATGATGAGGAACGCCGGGCCTTGCTGCGCGCCGTGAGCGAGGCCTACCCGGGCTTCAACCAGGTCAGCCTGCTCAGGCCCGATGGCCGGGTGATCATGGATGCCTGGGATGCGCAGAGGGGATCCGTGACGGCGGCTGACCATGCCGCGTCCGGGATCGCGCCGCTGCCCGGGTTCGGCGTGCCGGTTTCCGGTGCCGACGGGCGTCTGTTCGGGATGCTGGCGGCCCGGCTGTCGCCGGAGTGGATGCGCGACATGATGGTGGCCTTCCGCGCCATGCTGCGCGAGCCGCTGGTGCCGGAGATCATGGTACTCCGGCAGGACGGCACGGTGCTGCTGGGGCCGCCCGGGCTGGAGGGCAGCATCGTGCCGGTGGGGGCCGGGCTGCAGGATTGGCCGGACGGGACCAGCTATTTGGTCGGCACTGCCGCGATCACCTCCTCCGGGGCCTTTCCCGAGCGGTCGCTGCTGGTGATGACGCGATTGCCGGCCGGGGTGGCGCTGGCGCCGGTGCGGCAACTACAGCGGCAGGTGGCCCTTGCCGCGGGCGTGGCGGCGGCCCTGGCCGGCGGACTGGGATGGCTGCTGGCGCGCGCGATCGCCCGTCCGGGCGAGGCGCTGGCGACAGCGGCGCGGTTCCCCGGTGATGCCGCCGGGCAGGGGCCTGGTTTGGGCCTGGGCAGTGCCTGGTATCGCGAGGCCCGCGAGGTGGCGGTCGGGTTGCGCGGCCTGGTGGTGGATATGCGCCGCATCGCCCGCCACCGGGCCGAGGTCGAGGCGCGGCTGCAGGAACTCAATACGACGCTGGAGCAGCGCGTGGCCGAACGTACCGCGGCGCTGGAGGCGGCGACACAGCAGCTTGCCGCGGCACAGCGGCTGGAGGCGATCGGCAAGCTCACCGGCGGCGTTGCGCATGGCATCAACAACCTGCTGCAGGTGATCGAAACGGGGCTGACCCTGTTGCACAGTTCCGATGATTCCGCGCGCCGGCGGGTGGCGGAGGCCTCGATGGCCAAGGCAGTGGATCGCGGCGCACGCCTGACCCGTCAATTGCTTGCTTTCGCCCGCCAGCAATCCCTGGCACCGCAATTGCTTGATCCGGGCCGGCTGTTGGAAGAGAGCCGCGACCTGCTGGCCCAATCGCTGCGGGACGACATCAGGCTCACGATGGACATCGCTGCGGATACCTGGCCCGTAATGGTGGACCGAACGCAGTTGGAAGTGGCATTGTTAAACATCGCGGTGAACGCGCGGGATGCCATGCCGGCAGGGGGACATCTGCACATGGCCACCGCCAATGTCACGTTTCCCGATACGGCGACGGCACCGGACGGGTTGGCCGGGCGTTTCGTTCGTATCGCGGTCACCGACAATGGCGAGGGCATGCCGGCTGAGGTGCTGGGACGAGCGTTCGAGCCGTTCTTCACCACCAAGGACCCGAGTCGCGGCAGCGGGCTGGGGCTGTCACAGGTCTGGGGCTTTGCCCGTCAGTCCGGCGGCACGGCGCGTATCGAAAGTCGCCTCGGGGGAGGAACGACGGTCACTCTGTTGCTGCCGCGGGCGGATGGGCCGGTGATGGACGAGAAAGGCGTACCCGCGACGCCGGCAGCCGAGGAGGGTCAACGCATGGTGTCGGTCTTGCTGGTGGAGGACGATCCCGACGTCGCCGAACTGTTGAGCGAGGTGCTGGAGACGCTTGGCCATCGCGTGCGCCACCTGCCCACGGGGGCGGCGGCGCTGGAGGCGATCAAGCGTGGCGAGCGCCCGGACGTGGTGATCACCGACATGATGATGCCGGGCGGCGTCAATGGTCTGGCGCTGGCGCGGGAGCTGCGGGCACGCCTGCCGCATCTGCCGGTGGTGCTGGCAACTGGCTACAGCGAGAAGGCAGCGGAAGTGCAGGAGGCCGGCGTCCCGGTGCTGCACAAGCCGTTCCGCGCGGCTGAGCTGGAAGCGGTGCTGGAGCAGGTGATCCGGGGCGGCGGCATGGCTGGCGCCGAGGCCAGCCACTGAGGCGGGGCGGCCCCTGGCCCTCGTTCGCTGCCGGCTGTCCCGCGCGGCCCTGGGTCCCGCGGGTTGCCTCTGGCAGAAGCGGCGCCGGGGGGGCAGGATAACTGCGGAGAGCGCCCTATGCACATCGATACCGATCGCAGCACCGACTGGCTTCGCACCGCCGCCGCCGCCGCCCGTGCGGCTTCCGCCACGCTTGCGCGCCTGCCGGAAAGCACCCGCAACGAGGCGCTGCGGGCGGCTGCGACCAGCCTGCGGGCGCGGTCGGAGGCGATCCTGCAGGCCAATGCCGCCGACCTGGCCGCCTATGATGCAGGCCAGGGCAGCACCGCCTTCCGCGACCGGCTCGCCCTGACCCCGGCGCGGGTCGAGGCGATGGCGCGGGGCCTGGACGACATCGCCGCGTTGCCGGATCCGCTCGGCCGCACGCTCGCCGACTGGACGCGGCCGAACGGGCTGCGCATCCGCCGCGTCGCCGTGCCGATCGGCGTGATCGGCATGATCTATGAAAGCCGCCCGAATGTCGGCGCCGATGCCGCCGGGCTCTGCCTGAAGGCGGGCAGTGCGGTGATCCTGCGCGGCGGCTCGGACAGTTTCCACAGCGCCGCGGCGATCCACGCGGCGGTCACCGAGGGGCTGCGCGCCGCCGGCGCGCCGGCCGAGGCGGTGCAACTGCCGCCCGCCACCGATCGCGCCTATGTCGCTGCCATGCTTGGCGCGGCCGGGCAGATCGACCTGATCATTCCGCGTGGCGGCAAGGGCCTGGTCGAGCGGGTGCTGCGCGAGGCGCGGGTGCCGGTGCTGGCCCATGCCGAGGGGCTCTGCCACACCTACGTGCATGCGGCGGCCGACCCCGAAATGGCGCGGCGGATCCTGGCCAATGCCAAGATGCGCCGCACCGGCATTTGCGGCGCTACCGAGACGTTGCTGATCGATGCCGCCATCGCGCCGTCGCTGCTGCCGGTGCTGGTCGCCGATCTGCGTGCGCTCGGCTGCGATTTCCGCGCCGACGACCGCGCCCGGGCAATCGTGCCGGAGCTGCCGGCGGCGCAGCCGGCGGATTTCGACACGGAATGGCTCGATGCGGTCCTGTCGGTCGCGGTGGTCGATGGCGTGGCGGATGCGGTCGCGCATGTGCGCCGCCATGGCAGCGAGCACACCGACGCCATCGTCACCGGGGACGCGGAAGCGGCGCGGCAATTCATCGAAGGGATCGACAGCGCGGTCGCCATGTGGAACGCCTCGACGCAGTTCTGCGACGGGGGTGAGTTCGGCTTCGGCGCCGAGATCGGCATCGCCACCGGGCGCATCCATGCGCGCGGGCCGGTCGGGCTGGAGCAGTTGACCACCTTCCGCTACGTCGTCACCGGCACCGGCCAGACCCGGCCCTGAGGAGACGTCCCTGACCGCACCGTCTCCGTACGGCGACCGGCGGCGCGGACGTGTCGGTCTGCTCGGCGGTTCCTTCAACCCGGCCCATGCAGGACACCGCCACGTCGCCGAGTGCGCGTTGCAGCGGCTGCGGCTGCAGCAGGTCTGGCTGCTGGTCTCGCCGGGCAATCCGCTCAAGCCGGTGGCGGGCATGGCGCCGCTCTCCGCACGGCTCGCCTCGGCCCGCACCATCGCCGACGGGCGGCGGATCGTGGCCACCGACATCGAGACCCGGCTCGGCACCCGCTACACCGCCGACACGCTGCGCCGGCTGCGCCGGCATTTCCCCTGCCGGCACTTCGTCTGGCTGATGGGCGCGGACAACCTGGTGCAACTGCCGCGTTGGCGCGCCTGGCTCGACATCGCCCGGTGCATGCCCTTTGCCGTGCTGCCGCGGCCCACGTACAATCATCGAGCCCTCGCGGGACTCGCCGCGCGGCGCCTGCGCCGGGCGCGTGTGCCCGCGCAGTTCGCTCCTGCCCTGGCCGGTCTGGCGCCGCCGGCCTGGGTGTTCCTGCCGGCGCCGCAGCATGCCGCCTCGGCCAGTGCCATCCGTGCCGCCGGGCCGCAACGACGATCCCGGGAGTAGGACCCATCGCCAGGAAGCCACCTGCGCCGCCGACCGAGCCGCCTGCCGCGCCTGCCAAGAAGGTCGCGGTGACCCGTCGCCGCGCCAGTCCCCGCACCGCCACCGGACCCGCTCTGCCCTTGCCGCCGGGCACGCCCCGCAAGAAGGCCGTCGCCGCCGGGCCCGGCCGCGGCGCCCGCCGCCCGCCTGCCGCCGAGGCGTCGTCGCGGCTCGATCAGTTGCAGACGGTCATCGTCGGCAGCCTCGAGGACGACAAGGCCGAGAACATCGTCACCATCGACCTTGCCGGGCGCGCGGCCTTCGCCGACCGGATGGTGATCGCGACCGGCCTCGCCGACCGGCAGATCGCCGCCATGGCGACGCATCTGGAAGAAAAGCTCAGTGAGGCCGGGTTGCGGCGGGTGCAGGTCGAAGGTGGCGCCGGCGCGGACTGGGTGCTGATCGACGCCGGCGACATCGTCATCCACCTGTTCCGGCCAGAGGCACGCAGCACCTACGCGCTGGAGAAGATGTGGGGGCGGGAACTGGACGAGGATCCGTCCTCCGCTGCCTGAGCTGCGCATCATCGCGGTCGGCCGCATCGGGCGTGGCCCGGAGGCCGAGCTGTTCGCGCGCTACGCCGGGCGGGTGCGCCCGGCGCTGCAACTGACCGAGCTGGCCGAAGCCAGGGGCAGTACCGGCGAGATCCGCCGGCGCGAGGCCGAGGCGCTGCTGGCGGCGCTGCCGGCTTCGGCCTTCGCGGTGGCGCTCGATCTCGGTGGCTCCATGCCCGACACCGAGGCCTTCGCCGCCCAGTTCGGGCGCTGGCTGGAAGCCGGCCGGCCGGTCTGTTTCCTGATCGGCGGGGCGGAGGGGCTGGACCGGGCGGTGCTGGACCGGGCCGATGCGGTGCTGTCGCTCGGGCGGCTGACCTGGCCGCACATGCTGGCGCGGGTGATGCTGGCCGAGCAGATCTTCCGGGCCAGGGCGATTGCGGCGGGGCATCCCTATCACCGGGCCGGCCGCCCCTGAGGTTTGCGCATGCGAAACTCCCTGGTTCCGGCCGTCGCGCTGCTGCTGTCGCTGCTCTCGGCCTGCGCGGGGCCACCGAGGGAAGGCTGCGGCCTCACTGCCAGCCGGGAGCTGCCGCTGTCCCCTCTCGGGCCGTTTCGTGGCGTGCCCTCGACGATCAACGGGGTTCCGGCGTTGCTGGTGGTGGATACCGGTGCCGGCCACACCGTGATCTCGGATGGCACCGCGCGGCGGGCCGGGGTGGTGCCGGACCTGCAGCGCCTGGTGCGGTCCACCGGCATCGGCGGCACCAGCGTGTTCCCGACCGGCCAGGTCGAGCGCATGAGCCTCGGCGGCGTGCCGGTGCTGCGGCCGGTCGTCACCATCATGCCCGGCGTGCCCATCGCCGACGGCAATCTCGGCATGGACATCCTGGGCGATGCCGACCTCGACATCGACATGCCGGCGGGCCGGCTGACGCTGCATCACGGCCGGCTGTGCCCGGACGAAGCGCCGCCATGGACCGCACGGGCGACCGAACTGGAGACCGTCGCGCAGGAGCCGCGCGCCGCTTCCCCGGCCGCCCGGCCGCGCCTGCTGCTGGCGGTGATGGAGCTGGACGGACGACAGGCGCTGGCGATGCTGGACACCGGCGCGGGGCGCTCGGTGGTGTCGCGCGCCTTCGTCGGGCGCCTGGGGGTGGACGCGGCGGCGCTGGCGCAACGGCCGGGCGTCGTCATCGCCGGCCTGTCCACCGAGACCGGCGAGGGCCGGATCTGGCAGTTCGGGCAGGCCCGGATCGGCTCCGACATCCTGCCCGCGCCCGCGCTGGTGGTGGCCGACCTGCATGGCGCGGCGTTCGACGTGCTGCTCGGGATGGACTACCTGGGGCAACGGCGCGTCTGGATTTCGTATGGCGCAAGACGCATTCTTGTCGCGCGTCCATAGCGACCGGCCGACCGGATCATGCCGGATGGCCGTGCTGGCGCTTGCGGCGCTGCTGGGGGCCTGCGCGGGGCCGCAGCCCGGGCCGGTCGCCTGTGCCCCGCAGCCCGAGGCCGAGCTGGAGCTGGAGTTTCGCCGCGGCGTGCCGGTGGTGACGGCACGGCTGGATGGCCATCCGGCGACGCTGATCCTGGACACCGGGGCCGCGGGGTCGCTGGTGACGCGCGAGGCGGCGGAGCGGCTGGCGCTGCGGCCCGACCAGACGCTGCTTTATTTCAGCACTGCGATCGGCGGCGCCGCCTTTGGCCGCGGCGTGCGGGTCGGGCGGATGGAGCTGGGGGCGCTGGTCTGGCGCGACCATCCCCTGGTGGTGGGCGATTTCATGCTGCGCGGCTGGGGCGGGCAGCCGCCGGATGGGTTGCTCGGCAACGACGTGCTGGAGGATTTCGACGTCGATCTCGACCTGGGGCTTGGCCGGGTCGCGCTGTTTCGTCCCTGCGCCCGCAGCGCGCCGCCCTGGGACGAGCCCTGGACCATGCTCGTGGCGCCGGCGGCGGCGCCGAACCGGCGGCTGGTCTATGTGCCGGCGGAGCTGGACGGGCGGGACGTGGTCGGTTTCCTCGATTCCGGGGCGATGGTGACGGTGGTGGACCGCAAGGCGGCGCATGCGGTCGGCGTGAGCGAGGCGGCGCTTGCCATGGATCCGGGCATCGCGCTGCAGGGGGCGGCCCCGGTCGATGTCGTGGCCCGGGTGCATCGCTTCCGCCGTCTGCGCATCGGTCCGGACAGCGCCGACTCGCCGCTGCTGCTGGTGGCGGAGCTGCCGCCCGACCATGGGGACCTGCTGGTGGGCGTGGGCTACCTGCACGCGCGGCGCGTGTTCATTTCTTTTGGCGCGCGCAAGGTATTCGTGAGCGTGCCCGGCTCGCCCTGAGCGTGGGCCGACCGTCCCGGTGCGGTGGGGTGACGACTGCGGCAGGCATCTGCTAGAGGCCCCGCCCAGCCGGTGGGAGCAGGAGCGGGAGCAGGTGATACAGGCAGAACGCATGGCGGCCGGCAGCATCGCCGTGGGCGTGGTGGTGCTCGGGCTGAAGCTCCTGGCCTGGCAATTGACCGGCAGCGCGGCCCTGTTCTCCGACGCGGCGGAATCCGTGGTGAACGTCGTCGCCGCCGGCTTCGCTTTCTTCGCCCTGCGCTTTGCCGCCAAGCCGGCCGATGCCAACCATCCCTATGGTCACCACAAGGCCGAGTTCTTCTCGGCGGTGATCGAGGGCGTGCTGATCGTGCTGGCGGCGATCTCGATCCTGAACGAGGCGTGGCGCGCCTTCCTCCATCCCGAGCCACTCGACGCCCCCCTGCTGGGGGTGGGCGTGAACATGCTCGCGACCGTGCTGAACGCCAGCTGGGGCAGCCTGCTGGTCCGCGCCGGACGGCAGCAGCGTTCGCCCGCGCTGGTGGGCGACGGCAAGCACCTGCTGGCCGACGTGGTGACCTCGGTGGGGGTGGTGTTCGGCGTGGGGCTGGTCGTGCTCACCGGCCTGCCCTGGCTCGATCCGCTGGTGGCGGCGCTGACCGCGGTCTACATCCTGGGCTCCGGCACCTTCCTGATCCGCGATTCCGTGGGCGGGCTGATGGACGCCGCCCCGCCGTTCGAGATCGTCGAGCGCATCCGCCAGTTGGTGGCCCGGCACGCGGTCGGCGCGCTGGAGGCGCACGACCTGCGCATGCGCCACGCCGGGCGCGTGACCTTCCTGGAATTCCACCTTGTGGTGCCGGGGAGCATGACCGTCGCCGAGGCGCACGAGATCTGCGACCGCACCGAAGCGGCCCTGAAGGCCGAGGTGCACGACATGACCATCACCATCCACGTCGAGCCCGAGGGCAAGGCCAAGCATCACGGCGTCATCGTGCTTTGAAGATTGGCGTTTTAAGGAAGGCCAGGGCTCTGCCCTGGACCCGGCAGGGGTCAGGGGACCCCTGCACCCCGGGTGCGCTGCGCGGCAGGGAAAACATGGGTTCCAAGGGCGAAGCCCTTGGTCGGTCCAGGGCGAAGCCCTGGTGGGGCGCGGGGCAACGCCCCGCCAAACTGGCTTTCGTCCTTGCCGTCCTTCTGTCGCCACCAGCGCGTGCCGCCGGCGTGGTGTCGCTCAATCTCTGTGCCGACCAGTTCCTGCTGCTGCTGGCGCCGGAGCAGGCGCTCGCGGTGACGCAACTCGCGCGCGAGCCCTCGATGTCGGTGGTCGCCGGCATTGCACCGCATGTGCCGGCGGTCCGCGCCGATGCCGAGGCGGTGCTGCGGTTGCGTCCGGATCTGGTGCTGGCGGGCCGGTTCGGCGCCCAGACCACGCTGGCGCTGCTGGAGCGGCGCGGCCTGCGGGTGGAGCGGATCGACATGCCGCAGGACTTCCCGGCGATCCGCGCCGAGACGCGCCGCCTCGCCGCTCTGCTGGGCGTGCCGGCGCGCGGCGAGGCGCTGCTGGCCGACATGGAAACGCGTCTTGCCGTGGTGCCGCCGGAGCGCAGGCCGCGCGCGGTCATGCTGCAGGCCCGTGGCTACGTGGCCGCGCCGGGCTCGCTGCCCGACAGCGTGCTGCGCGCCGCCGGGCTGGAGGATGTTGGCGCCGGCGGCCAGCCGGGGCTAGAGGCGCTGGTGGCGCATCCGCCGGAGCTGCTGGTGACGGCCACTGCCCCGGCCTTTCCGTCGATGGCGACGGATGTGCTGCGTCATCCGGCCCTGGCCGCGATTCCGCGCCGGGAGGTCGCCCCGGCGCTGCTGCTGTGCGGCGGTCCATGGACGGCGCGGGCGGTGCAGGCGCTGGCGCGATGATCCGTGCGCTCGGGGCGGTGGTGGCGGCGCTGGCGGTGCTGTCGCTGGCGACCGGGGCGGCCGGGTTCGGCCTGCCCGATCCGTTGATCCTCTGGCAGATCCGGCTGCCGCGCACCGCGCTGGCGGCGCTGGTAGGGGCGGGGCTCGGGCTGTCCGGGGCGGTGCTGCAGGGGGCGCTGCGCAATCCGCTGGCCGATCCCGGGCTGCTGGGAATCGGCGGCTGTGCCGGGCTGGGGGCGGTGGTGGCGTTCTACTGGGGGGTGTCGGCCGCCTTCGCGCCGGCGCTGCCGCTGGCCGGGCTGGCGGGGGCCGCATTGGGCTGCGTGTTCCTGCTGGGCTTCGCCGGCCGCGTCACCAGCGGGCCGTCACTGATCCTGGCCGGCGTCGCCCTTTCGGCGCTGGCCGCGGCGTTGCTGGCGCTGGCGTTGACGCTGGCCCCCAACCCGTTCGCGCTGGCGGAGATCACCTTCTGGCTGATGGGCGGGCTCGAGGACCGCACCTTGCTGCATCTGGCGCTGGCCGCCGGGCCGATCGTGCTGGGCTGCGTGGTGCTGCTGCGGCTCGGGCGGGGGCTGGATGCCCTGGCGCTCGGCGAGGAGGTGGCGGCGAGCCTCGGCGTGCCGATCGCCCGCACGCTGCGCCGGGCGGCGCTGGGCGTGGCGCTCGCGGTGGGGGCGGGGGCGGCCGTCGCGGGGGGCATCGGCTTCGTCGGGCTGGTGGTTCCGCATCTGCTGCGCCCGCTGGTGGGCGAGCGCCCCTCTGCCTTGCTGGCGCCGTCGCTGCTGGCCGGGGCGGGGTTGCTGCTGGGGGCTGACCTGCTGGCGCGGGCGCTGCCGCTGCTGCTGCCGCTGTCGCAGGAACCGCGGCTGGGCGTGCTGACGGCGCTGCTCGGGGCGCCGTTCCTGATCCGCATCGCGCAGAAGGTGAACGCGGGGAGCGGGGGATGATCGCGCTGCGGGCCGGGTGTGTGCGGCTGTCGGGACGGGCAGTGCTGCACGACATCGATTTCCGCGCGCAGGCAGGGGAGGTGGTGGCCCTGTGCGGGCCGAACGGCGCCGGCAAGTCGACGCTGCTGCGGGCGCTGGCCGGGCTGCTGCCCGGTGGCGTGCCGCCCGATCCGCGGCACCTGGGGTTCCTGCCGCAGGGGGCGCGCTGTGCCTGGGGGATGACGGTGGCCGAGGTGGTGGCGCTCGGGCGCATCCCGCATGGCGATGCCGATCCCGCCCCGGTGGCGCGGGCGATCGCCGCCTGCGGGCTGGACGGCTTGCGCGCGGCGCGGGTGGATCGCATTTCTGGGGGGCAGGCCCGCCGGGCGATGCTGGCGCGGGTGCTGGCCACGGAGCCCGAGGTCATGCTGCTCGATGAACCCACCGCCGATCTCGATCCTGCCGCGGCCCACGAGATCATGGCGTTGCTGCGCGAGCTGGCGCGACAGGGGCGGTGCGTGCTGGTGGTGCTGCACGCGCTGGACCTGGCGACGCGGTATGCCGACCGGATCGTGGTGATGGCGGACGGGCGGATCGTGGCCGACGCCCCGCCTGCCGACGCCCTGCCGCGGGCGGCCGCCGTGTTCGGCCTGCCCTGGGGGAGCGATCCGGCGCCGCGGCTGCTGCCGCCCGCGCCATGACCCCGCCCTTGGCCGCGGGGCCGCCCCGCCTGCCGCTCGGCCTGCCATCACCGCGCCGCGGCGGGCGCCCCGGACGGGCGATCCGCCGCTCTGTTGGCATCGCCAAGGGGCGGCTGCGGGAGGCGGTGGCGATCTCGGTGCTGCTGCATGTGCTGGCGGCGGGCACCGCCCTGGAATGGCCGGCATTGTTCCGGCGCGCCGTCGAGCCGGAGATGGCCGCCGACCAGGGCGCCACCGTGGAGGTGGTGATGGGCGGCGGCGCCGAAGCGAAAGGGCAGGCGACGGCGCAGATGATGTACCCGCCGCCTCCGGTTCCGCCGGAGCCTCCGTCGCCCTCCGCGCCGCCGGTGCCGTCGGCGCCCCCGGCCCCCCAGGCTCCGGCCGCTCCGCCGGCCCCGCCGATGCCGCCGGCTCCGTCCTCGCCCCCTGCGCCGCCGGCGCCGTCCGTGCCATCGGCCCCACCGACACCGGCGGCGCCATCCGCTCCGCCCGCTCCCGCCGCTCCGCCGGCGCCGCCCGCGCCGGCTTTTCCCTTTATGGCCGCGGAACCGGCCCCGGAGGGGGATGTCTCACCCGCATCGCCGCCCGCGGCCCAACTGGCGTCCGCGGCGCCTGCGTCCGCGCCCTCCGCTGCCGTGCCGGCCGCCGCGGCTGCAGCGGAGTCTCCGGCCCCGCCGAAATGGCAATCGGCTGCCTTGCTCGCGGGCGGCGACGTCGGCGCGGCCGAACTGGTTGGCGAGCGGCTGCGCCCCGCGGTCGGCGACCAGGGCAACCTGCCACCGGTCTATCCCGCGGACTCGGCGCGCTTCGGCGAACAGGGGGTCGTGGTGGTGCGGATGCACATCGCGCCGGACGGACATGTGGACACGGTCGAGCTGCTGCAAAGCTCCGGCTATTCGCGGCTGGACCGGGCGGCGCAGGGGGCGCTGGCGCGCTGGCGGTTCACGCCGGCGGTGCGCAATGGCGTGCCGGTGGACTCGGTGCAGGACCTGCCGGTGCGCTTCCGCCTGAACTGACCGGCCGGAACGGGGACAGGCCCCGCCGGGTCGGTGTAGAGGGGATGGTCGGCGACAAAAGGGGGGACGTGCAATGGTCAGGATCGATCGGGTCATCACGCGGGGCGGCGACGCGGGCGAGACTTCGCTCGGCGACGGCGAGCGGGTGAGCAAGGATTCGGTGCGCGTGGAGGCCTTCGGCAGCGTGGACGAGGCGAATGCCTGCATCGGCGTGCTGCGGCTGCATCTCGGCTGCGACGGCGAGGCGGATGCCATGCTCGCCCGCATCCAGAACGACCTGTTCGACGTCGGCGCCGATCTGTGCGTGCCTGGCGATGCGGCGGGGCGGCTGCGGCTCGGGGCCGGCACGGTGGAGCGGTTGGAACGCGAAGTGGAGGCGATGAACGTGGCGCTGCCCGCCTTGCGCAGCTTCGTGCTGCCGGCCGGCACGCCCGGCGCCACGCATGCGCATGTCGCGCGCACGATCGTGCGGCGTGCCGAGCGGCGGGTGGTGGCGCTGGCGCGCGAGCAGCCGATCAATCCGCTGGTGCTGCGCTACTTCAACCGGCTGTCCGACCATCTCTTCGTGCTGGCGCGGCGGCTGAACCTGCCGGCGGGCGGGGATGTGCTCTGGGTGCCGGAGGGCAACCGCTGAGGCCGTGATCGAACCGCAACGATCCGCCGGGGCGCGGCATCGGTTCCTGATCCGGCCTTCCGATTCACGCGGTGCACCGGACAGCTCCGCGTCCTGTCAAGCCGGTCATCCCCGCATGCGGCGTGGGGACCGGGATCGGGTCGGGGCGCCCCGCGTTGCGCGCGCGGCCGCGAGATCATAGCTTCCGGCCATGTCCCAAACGCTCAGGATCGCCTCTCCCCGGAGCCGCCGGCCTGCGACCCGCGCCGGCTTCCGGCGCTGCCAGGCCCCACCGGGGGCAGCGGTCACGCCCCGTGCCTGCGGCCGTGACCGCTGCCGTTCCATGACCACCGGCTCGACGACCTTTGTATCGTGAACGTTCTTCGTGCGTATCCGTTCCGCAACCCCTCCCCAGGCGGGGAGAGGCTACCCCCGAGGAGCTGTCATGAGTGACCTGTTCGCCCCGCCCGGCGGCTGGCGTGTCCGTATCCTCGACCTGTCCGGCGCCTCCGAGGACAACGTGACCGAGGAAGTCGGCGGTTTTCCCACGCTGATGCAGGCCAACGCCTTCGCCCGCCGCTATGTCCGCGATTCGGTCGAGCGGTGTCGCGCCGCCGGCGCCTCGGCGCGCGAGGTGCTGGATGCCTGGTTCGCCTTCGGCGAGGACGCCGAGGTGGTGGATGCCGGCGAGGCCGGCTGGCGCAGCAATACCGAGCTGCAGGATTTCGCCGACCGCCCGGCGGCCGAGGAAGAGCGTGACTGGCGCGCCCTCGATCCCCGGCGCGACCCGGGGCTTGATCTCGAATGACCCGCCCTCGTCAGGGCAGCCGCCCGTGCGTTCGCTTCGCCGCTCCGCTCACCGGCCCGCTGCATATCGGCTCCGCCCGGATCGCGCTCGGCAGCTGGCTGCTGGCGCGGCGGCATGGTGGCCGCTTCATCCTCCGGCTCGACGACCTCGAGCATCCCGAGGCCGCCGCCCAGCACGAGGCGGCGCTGCTCGCCGACCTGGAATGGCTCGGCCTCGACTGGGACGAGGTGGTGCGCCAGTCCGACCGCCGCGACCGCCATGCTGCCGCGATCACCCGGCTGCAGGAACGCGGGCGGCTTTATCCCTGCTTCGAATCGGAAGCCGAACTCAACGCCAAGCGCGAGCTGCGCCATCGCCGCCAGCAGGCAACGGTCTACGACCGGGCCATGCTGAAAATGACGCCGGCGCAGCGCGCGGCGGCCGAGGCCGGCGGCAAGCAGCCGTACTGGCGCCTGCGCCTGTCCGACCGCGTGCTGACCTGGCCCGACCTGGTGCTCGGCCGCGGCGAAGCCAGGTTGCCGGCAATCTCCGACCCGGTGCTGGTGCGTGCCGACGGCACGCCGATGCCCACCCTGGCATCCGCGGTGGACGACATCGATCTTGGCATCACCCACCTGCTGCGCGGCGAGGAACTGCTCGGCACCACTGGGGTGCAGATCGACCTGATGGCGGCGCTCGACGCGGATCCTGATGCCATCGCCTTCGCCCACCTGCACCCGCTGGCCGCTGGCAGCGGCCGCAACGCCAGGCTGCCGACGCTGCGGGGCCTGCGCCAGGACGGCATCGAACCGACCGCCCTGGCCGCAAGCCTCGCCCGGCCCGGCGCCACTGAACCGGCCGCCGTGCGGGACCTGATCGACGGCTTCGACCTGCGCCGCTTCGCCCGCGCCGACGCCTTCGACCTGCGCCCGTTGCTGGCGCTCAACCGTCTCGCGCTGCGCGACCTGCCTTTCGCCGCGGTCGCCGACCGCCTGCCGCACGGCGCCACCGAGGCGTTCTGGCTGGCGGTGCGCGGGCGTATCGACCTGCTCACCGAGGCCCGTGGCTACTGGGATGTGGTCGCCGGTACCATCGTGCCGCCGGTGATCGAAGGGGAGGGCGCCTTCCTGCGCACCGCCCTTGCCACGCTGCCGCCCGAACCCTGGGACGAAATGGTCTGGGATGCCTGGATCGGTGCCCTGGCCCGTGCGACCGGCCGCGACGGCGAGGCCCTGGCCCAGCCGCTGCTGCTGGCGCTCACGGGGGAGGACCATGGACCCGATCTCGGGGCCCTGTTGCCACTGATCGGGCGGGCGCGGGCGGCCCAGCGCCTGGAGATCGCGGTGAGCTGACCCGTGTGGGGCGCTGCCCCGCCCCTTGCACCCCAAGATGGGATCCAAGGGCCTTCGGCCCTTGGTGGAGGTGCAGGAGGCGAAGCCTCCTGCCAGGGCGCGGGGCAGCGCCCCGCTACAGGTCGTCCATTGCGGCGCGGCGACGGCGAAGGATGCGTTTGCCTTCGGCCCATTGCCACGCCACCAGTCCGGGCAATCCGACCGCGAGTTCGCGGGCGCGCTTGACCATCGACAGGGCGATGGCGGTGTCCGGGGTGATGTCGAACAGGCCGCAGACCAGGATGAATCCCGCTTCCTGCACGCCGAGCGCACCCGGCACGGCGAAGCCGGCGCTGCGGGCGGCCTGGCCCAGGCTTTCGATGACGAAGGCCTGTTCCCAACTGACATCGATGCCCATGGCGTGCAGCGCCAGCCACACTTCCAGCGAGCCGAGCGTCCAGGCCAGCAGGTGCAATGCGACTGCCTTCGCGACGGCCACGCGGTCGCGTTGCAGGCGCATCAGCTCGCCGTGCAGACCGCGCACCAGTTCGAGGGGCAGGTTGGGGAACAGGCGCTTCAGCAGGCCGGCGCTGCGTTCGACCAGCCGCATCAGCCCGGCGCGCTGGGCGATGATGAAGCCACCGATGCCGAGGGCGCCGGTGATCAGCCCGCCCTGAACCCAGGGCATCCAGCTTTCGTCGGGGTCGATGGCGGCGAGCAGGGCGAAGCCGGCCAGGGTGAACAGCACCTGCGTGCCGGCTTCGATGGTGAGGTCAAGCGTGGTGCCCGCCCCGGCCTGCGGCCCGGAGACGCCACGGTGCACCAGCAGCCGGATGCCGACGATGTTGCCGCCGAGCTGGGCGACCGGCAACAGCGAGTTCACTGCCTCGCGGATCCAGCGGATGCGGAACCAATGCGCCATGCGCACGGTTTGCACGCCGACGGAAAGGCGCCAGGCGATGGCGGAAAGCCAGAGCTGCAGGCACAGCAGCGCGGCGGTGATCGGCACGGCCCAGCCGGCGGCGATCACTTCGGCGCCGATCGTCTGGGCTCCGAACCAGGCGATGAAGCCAATGATGGCTCCGCCGCCGAGGATGATGGCGATCAGACTAAACGGCACGGTGGAATACGGACTGGGGCATGCGCGCCCGACACGCCACCGAACCGGGCCTGTGTCAAGCGCGGGTGTTGCCGGGGGATGATCCCTGTCGGGGCGGGGCCTGGGGACATGCCGTGGTGCCTGTAAGGGAGGCGGGGGGAAAATCCTGTCCGGGAACCGCTTTCCGCGCGGGCAGTTCCACCCTGACGTGATGTGGGACGAATCCGGTCATGACCCAGGAGGAGAGGGCAGGTGGCGAGGCCCCGGCGCCGACGGAGGCGGTGGTGATCGATGCGGCAGCGTACCCATCCCCGGTCTCGCCCGAGGCCGAGGCCTTCTTCGCCGAGGCGTTGCGCGAGCTGGTGGCAAGCAGGGTGCCGTTTCTGCTGTCCGGCACCTATGCCGTCGCCGCCTATACCGGCATCGCCCGGCCGACCAAGGATCTCGACATCTTCTGCCGCGCCGGGGATCTCGCGCGCATCCTCGGGCATTTCCGTAACCTCGGCGATGCGATCGCGATCGAGGACGAACGCTGGATCGGCAAGGTGCGGCGCGGCGCGCATTTCTTCGACGTGATCTTCGCCTCGGCCAACGGCACCATGCCGGTCAACGACCAGTGGTTCGCCGAGGCGCGGCAGGTGGAGATCCTCGGCACCCAGGTGCGCATCGTCGCCCCCACCGAGCTGATCTGGTCGAAGGCCTTCATCCAGTTGCGCCATCGCTATGACGGGCCGGACGTGGCGCATGTGATCCTGCGCCAGCACGACCAGGTCGACTGGCGCCGGCTGCTGGGCGCGATGGAGGCGCACTGGGAGGTGCTGCTGATGCACCTGTTGAATTTCCGCTGGATCTATCCCTCGGAGCGCGACCGCATCCCGCGCTGGCTGCTCGATGAGCTGTTCGAGCGCCTGCGCCTGCAGCTCGACATGCCGCCCTCGCAGATGAAGGTGTGCCGCGGGCGGATGTTTTCGCGCGTCGATTACCAGATCGACGTGCAGCAATGGGGATTTGCCGATGTCGGTGGCGACGGGGAGTGGCGGCATGACTGACGGGTATCCCGCCGATGCGGTGGGTGAGCAACCCACGGGCGGAGAGCCGCCGGCCCGCCTGACCATCGCCGCCATCGGCGACCTGCATGTGCGCGAGGACCAGGCCTCGCCCTGGCGCGAGGTGTTCGCCGAGGCGGCGCGGCTGGCCCGCGTGCTGGTGCTGTGCGGCGACCTGACCGATCTGGGCCGGCCGGGCGAGGCGCGGCTGCTGGCCGAGGACCTGCGCGGCATCGGCATTCCGGTGATCGGCGTGCTGGGCAACCACGACCACGAATCCGGCCATGCCGGGGAGGTGCGCGACATCCTGCGCGGGGCGGGCATGCAGGTGCTGGATGGGCAGTCGGTGGAGATCGAGGGCGTGGGCTTCGTTGGCGTGAAAGGCTTCGCCGGCGGCTTCGGGCGGCACATGCTGGGCTCCTTCGGCGAGGCGGCGATCAAGCAGTTCGTCGCCGAAACCGTGGAGGAAGCGTTGCGGCTGGAGAACGCGATGCGGCGGGTGCGCAGCCGTCGTGCCGTGGTGGTGCTGCATTACGCGCCGATTCGCGAGACCGTGGCCGACGAGCCGCCGGAGATCCTGCCGTTCCTTGGCTGCTCGCGACTGGCCGAGACGATCGACCGGTTCCGGGTGGGCGCCGTGGTGCATGGGCACGCCCATCGCGGTCGTTACGAGGGGCGCACCCCGGCCGGCGCGCCGGTCTTCAACGTGGCCGCCCAGATCGCCAAGCCGGGCGGGCGGCCCTTCGCGCTGATCGAGGTCTGACGGAGCGAGCGGGTCGGGCGAGTGATGGTTGGACCGGACCGGGACGTCATTTGGCGCTAGGGTTGCGGGTGAAACCGCTCCGGATGTGACCATGCCTGCCTGGGATTTCGCAGCTCTCGCCCTGTTCTGCCTGATGTGGCTCGGCTACGAGCCGGCGATCGGGCTGGCCGGGGTGCATTCGATCAACACCGGCATGCGCTCGGTGCGCGTGGCCTGGATGGCAAGCCTGCTGCGGCGTGACAACCGCATCACCGATTCCACCCTGATCGGTCATGTCATGCACAGTACGAGTTTCTTTGCCTCGACCAGCCTGATCGCGATCGGGGCGTTGATTTCGGCGCTGGGCGGGCTCGACCGGGTGCAGCCGGCGGTGGAGGCGCTGGGCTTCGTGCCGCCGGTGCCGCGGATGCTGTTCACGATCAAGGTCGCGCTGGTGCTGGCGGTGCTGGTGCACGGCTTCTTCCGGCTGACCTGGGCGATCCGGCAGATCAACTACACGATCGCATTGGTCGGGGCGGCCCCGGCGGCCTCCGCGCTGGGCGATCAGGTGTCGGACCTGGCCGAGGCGCTCGGCGGCATGCTGACGGCGGCGCTGGTGACCTTCAATGATGGTATCCGGTCGTATTATTTCGCGCTCGCCGCGCTGGCCTGGCTGCTCGGTCCCCTGGCCCTGGCCCTGGCGAGCCTGCTGCTGACCGCGGTGATGGTCTGGCGGCAGTTGGGCTCACCGGTCGCCACGCAGTTCCAGCACGCCGCCGCGCTGACGCTGCGCGCACATGCGCGGCTGAAGGAGTGATGTCGGGGCCCGGTCAGGCGGGCGGCGTATCGGCGCCGGCACCGAGCGGGCGGGTCATCAGCACGGAATCCACCCAGCGACCATGTTTCCAGCCGACTGCCGGCAGCAG